>CALBTS010000826.1 GCA_937968035.1 uncultured Methanomethylovorans sp. | reverse complement strand
AGAGCACCTGACTGTTAATCAGGGGGTCCTAGGTTCAAGTCCTAGCTGGGGAGCAGATTACGATCACAGAATGTTCAGAACCGCTTAGAATCAATGATTTTTAAGCGGTTTTGTTTTTTAAGGTGCTCAAAATGTACGCTGAAAGTCATAATTAACGAGACCTTTTCGGGACCTTTTTCCGTTCGATGAATCTTGGTCCCTAATTTAACATCAATGCCCAGTATATTATGCACTTACATGCACTGAATTGCATGTATTGAGGTATGATTTTGGCTGTACTTTTATGTTTTCGGTACCACAAATAATTGAATGAAATGAAAAACAAAATTCTGACACATTATTACCTGAAGGAGTCAAAGAAGGATAAGGAGGGAATGATTCCTATCTATATGAGAATCACTGTAAATGGCGAAAGAGCCGAGATTTCAACCAACAAAAGAGTATCATTATCTCAATGGGATAAACATGCGGAACGAGCCGCCGGTCGAAGTGAGGCTGCAAGATCCTTGAATGTTCATCTGGTAAGTACCTTGAATCAGGTTGATCGAATTTTTCATAACCTGGACTTAAAAGGAGATCGGATTTCTGTAAGACAGGTTGTTGACGAGCTTAGAGGTAAAGGAACTGCCTATATGACATTGATCCAGGCTTATGAGTATCATCTGAAAATGATGAAGAGTCTGGAAGGGATTGACTACGCAGCTTCAACAGTCGAAAAATACAAGTACTCTTTACAAAACTTAAAGGAATACCTGAAAGACCGTCTGAATAAATCAGATATACTGCTTTCAGAATTGGATCACAAATTTATTGAGGGTTATCATAATCATATGCGAACAACAGGAGGCCTGATGCATAACTCTACAGTAAAGAATTTGAAGAATCTGATTCGGGTTATAAATATTGCCATTGCTAATAAATGGCTGGCAGTTAATCCATTTAAGACTTTCGCTTGTAACTATGATAACAATAACAGAAGCTATCTTACAGAGCAGGAGGTTGAAGCAATCTACTCCAAGCAGTTCAGTGTTGACAGATTGTCTCGGATAAGGGATCTATTTTTATTCCAGGTATATACCGGACTTTCATATGCAGATATGTCGAATTTGACCAGCAATAATGTTGAGGTTGGTATAGATGGAAACCGTTGGCTGGTAATTCATCGACAAAAGACTGGTTCCAGATCAAGTGTTCCTATTTTGCCCAGGGCTCAGGAAATTCTGACCAGGTATGAAAATTATCCCAAATGCATTGTAACTGGCAGGCTACTTCCGGTTTGCAGTAACCAAAGATTAAACGGTTACCTTAAGGAAATAGCTGATTTATGCGGGATTAATAAACCACTTACAACTCATGTAGCGCGCCACACCTTTGCAACTACAATAACCTTATCTTCGGGTGTTCCTATTGAAACCGTCTCAAAAATGCTTGGTCATGCTGACCTCAAGACAACTCAGATCTATTCAAAAGTCGTTGATCGTAAGGTAGCTGATGATATGGCACACCTTCTAAACCAGAAACAGGAACCCGCTGAACAGAAATGTTTGGAGGGTTAAAGAGAAGGTTGTAATTTTAAAAGAAAAATGCATTTTGAAGATTGGGAAGCATTCGCAAAGTTTGCTCACTCGTCCATTAGATTTTATTTTGATGAGGACCACACTCTTGCAACGTATCTGGAAAACCTAACACAGAAAGAGTCTAATGCTATCGGAGAAATCCGTGATATTGTTAATAATGATAAATTGCATATTGATAAAAAGATAAGGGATATAACTGACCATAATCGCAAAATAGTTGCCCTGAAGAGCAACTTGTTTGAGACCCGTTTTGGAATCAATTATTATATCCCGGACGAATTACCCTTAACAGGTGAAAGCTACAGGGAAATCATTGCAGCTACCCGGTTATTTCAAAGTGTACAAAGGCTGGAAGGAATTTTTGCCAAAGAACAGGAGGGGATGGAAGCAAAACAACACGACAGATCAATAACATACAAAAAAGGTGGTAGACGTATTCCGTCTCGGGCTTCATTTGAACTGGCCAATAAAGCAACTAATTTGAGAGCTGTCCATAAGCACTTGACAGGAGATAACCATTCTTTTATCTCGTCCTCTTATGATGATTTTGAATCTGCATTTTCAGGCAATCCTGTGACTAACAAAGTAGTATGGAAAAACTTAAATGCACTTCACTACTTCATTGATAAGATTCATGGTACTGGTATTTCAAGAGCCAATGAGGGTCAATGGGAACGAGCTTCTCGTTGTTTTAAGGTTCTTGATAGAAATTCATCTCCAAGAAATTTTACTGCAGATGAAATAAAAGATGCAAATGATATCGCATCAACGACAACAGCCTATTTAGATGAAGCAATTGCTCTTTTCTTGAAGTAATCAACGCTTTTATCTACCGCCTTTTGAAAAATTCTGTTTGAGCTAATTCTCTGATATACAGAAGTCACACCGAATGCATCACCGCATAAATTATCTAATCTATAAGGCGGTATGTAACAGTTATACAGTCTATTAGTTTTGCTCCAATATTAATTTTTTAATTCATTTTTATATGGAGACAAACAATTTTAAAAATCCCGAATGGGACAAGTTGGCGACACTAGTCGCGGAGAGGCTCAAAGAGCTTGAAAAGCCTGAGAAGCGCTTTTTAAAAAGTGCTGAAGTCAGACAAATACTTGGTGGTATTTCTGCCGCAAAGCTTCAGTCTCTAAGGATCGGAGGTCACCTGCCTGCTATAAATGCAGATGGTCTCTGGTTGTACGAATATGGAGATATCTTGAATTTTACAACAAAAAACAAAATTGGTGGTGAGGAGGCCATCATGTATGAACGAGTATAGAGTAGAACAAAAACTATTTGAACTTTATGCTGGAATGAAAGATCTCAAAAATGGGGTAGCAGCCATTTCAAATAAGGTGAATCCCAATGATGAACTCTGGGATAATTCAGATATTATTAAAAAATGGAATGTCAGCCAACGAACTCTAGCAAGCTGGAGATCGAAGCAATTAATAGATTATGTGAAGGTTGGTAAGAAGATTTATTATTCAAAGGAAGATCGGGATCGGTTTTTAAGCAAGTTTCATTGTAAAAGTTTGGAAGGATGAGTGGAGAAATGAGAGTTGCAGGACCTTTTGAAAAACCTGGATATATTACTACGGCACAAGAATTAATTGAAAATACTATTACTGAAATCCCGTGGTTATGGGATCGATTAATACCCAAGGGGGCATTGACGTTTGTATCTGGAAGTAGTGACATTGGGAAGACGACCTTTTTAAGGCAGTTTTCAATGGCTGTCGTTGCTGGCGAGGACGAGCATCTTGGGAAGCCAATAATGGCGATTCATCATAGTGTTATCTATGTCAGTACAGAGGATGATATTTTGTCCCTTTCACCAAGAATTAAGAAAGAAAAAGACTATTTCAGGTCAGGAGCAAACTATAGTAATCTTAGATATATGTTTGATAGTGAAGATATTATTCCGAAATTACGAGCTGAACTTGAAAGGCAACCAGCAGATTGTGTCATTCTTGATGCGTTTGGAGACTTTTTTGAAGGTGATATAAACAACTCGACAGCCATAAGGAGTTTCTTAAATGGCTACAAAACCCTTTCAGATGATGCGGGGTGTTCGGTTGTGTTTCTTCATCACAATAGGAAGGCTGCTGCTAATGGGAATCCTGATAAGAATGACCTACTCGGAAGTATGGCCATTGAGGCAAAAGGGAGGTCAGTTTTGATGCTCTCTCAAAGTGATTCCAGAAGCGACAATAGAATCCTTAAAGTTGTGAAAGGTAATTACCTCACTCCGGAGGAGAAAAGGGTGGTTTATGAGCTGAGTTTCACAGATGGGATCTTTGACATTGTTTCAACCCCTGGCCACTATGTTTCTACTTCGTCCGATGACCGTATCAGGGATTTGATCTTCAAATATAAGGAGGATGGATTATCTCTGCGTGATATTTCTCGAACACTTAATGAGCAGGGATACAGAACAAGTAAATCAACTGTAGGAAGAATCCTGAAAGGTTAAGCGTCCCGTCCCAGACATAGTGATTTAGTAGGACGGGACATAAAATTGGGTTCTCTGGTAATGTGGGGAGATTTTTATCTCCCCACATATTACCATTCGGAGGTTAACCTTTTCAATTGACCCAGATTTAATCTGATTTTGATCAAGATTGAGATTACTTTCTTCAGGCTTAGATTACACATGAAAATGTGAAACGACTTCTACCTTATTTATATATAATATTCTTTACTTCGTTTTGAAATGATAAAAATAAATCATAATCGCCCCCAATGTTCTAAACAGTACTTCACAATTTCTTCAATATCTGTATACTGTTTCGAAGAAGCTGTCCAGCGTACAAAAAACTCTTTGCTATCCTTGTTTTTCAAGAAAACAGGGAGATCAGGGCTTGGAAATACAGTTACAATAAAAACATCTTGGCCGAGATAAGGATAAAAATCTGCACTTATCTTTTCTTTCGACCATTGAGGCAAGTACTGCAGCAAAAGGTTATCAAACTGTAACCTGAAAAAATCTTTGGGGTCTTTGTCCCCTGATAAGGCATAATCTGAGTCTAAACCTAGAGGTAAGCCATTATCATTCAGCCCTATAAATAAAAATCCCCCATTTGAATTAAGAAAGGCACAAATTGTCTTTGCAATAATATATTTACCGCTTTTAGGGCCTTGCTTAGAATCAATAGTATACAACATCCCAGGTTTAAATTCAATTTGATTGGTTTCACCTTCAGAGATTAAACTATCAATGGTCCTGGGAGTTTTCGAAGCTTCCTCTCTTCTTCCATCTTTTAAGTCGGTTTCCCACCAATAAGGCTTATCCATGCCAGACCAATCAAATGGAGTTGGAAGTATGGTATAAGTTTGGGGTTCATCATCACGATACCCTTCATTCCACTCGTCACTATCGCAAAAAACAATTTTAACTTCTTGATTATATGTGTTATAACCGAAGTGTTTATAGCGATTATACTCTGTTTCAAGAGCATATATTAAGCCCTCTGGGGATATATTCCCTTCTAGAATTAAACCAATTCCGTGAACCATTAAATGCATACCAGAACCTTCAAGCTCTTCAAAATCATCATCATGACAACAGAAAACTCCAATGCCATTATCAAAGTAATCAGGGATTGAAATAGTCTTCTCCCCGGCAATAACTGTTGTTGAAGTACCAGGGTCCCAGAATGATTTGAGCAACTGTCTGGCTTGATTATCTGATTTGTACTCGGCCCCTTTTGATTGAAGAAGTACATCTATATAATTTTGGTAATACCTGAAAGCTGCATCTCTTGCCTTTATCGGTTCTGGATCGATAAACTTCTCGGAAACTTCAATAAATTCAAACTCGCCGTTATCCTTTTTCCTCCGGATTAACCTGGCCTGGAAGGTATAGTAGATCTTTGGTTCCATTAATTGTTTGTAATCGAAGGGATTCCTTTTTGTCTGTTTTCTTTAAACCAGAGGTACATATCGATAATCCTGATGTCAGATAACTCACTTGCCCTCAGGTAACTATATTTTGGATCTGATAGAATAGATCGCACCATCTTGATATATATCCCGTTATCTTCAATAAACTGCTTGTAAGCGTTTCTTACAATCAAGACACTTTTAATAAATTCTTCCTTCCCCAGATTGAAACGATTCCTAATAGGGTTATCCAGCGGAGGAAAGTCATTTGGTAGATGGGTGTGAAATAGTTTGCTACAAAAGGATGCTTCTTTACGGACTGAAATACAGTGCCTTAAATAGAACCTTTTTATGTTTTTCTCCTCGAGGATTTCATTTCTGAGTGCATCATAGTTATCGTCGAAATATTTTATGACTTCTCCACTCATTCCCTGAATAGCCCATTGATGTTTGAACTCTCCGAAACTAATTCTCTCTTTGTCTAGGACGGTTCGATTGTAATATTTTATAAATGAAAGCGTTCTGTTGTCTAATGTGAAGCTACTGAAGAGACTTTCATGGTAGGAGGAGCTATGAAATTTAAACTCTTCGGATAAAGATTTCATTATTCCTTCAATGGCAGAATTCCCAATCATGGTCAGTACTATTATTTTAAAAAGCAGCATCTCCTCTACTTGTCTCGCTGCATAGTCAACTGTCTGTTAATTGTTTTGAGGAAATGCTGCCTTATCAAAGTTCTGAAATTTGATTATAGAAGTCAAGGAAGGAAATCAATTTTGTCAATCTCCTTCATGATCCTTTCAGTCTCAGTCAGCGCCACGATAATCTTTTGATAGTGCATTATATCTTCGAACGAGAGCACCCTTCCTTTCCTGTCCTTGAGCCATTTCTGCGCAGGCTGGTAACCACCAATATAAAACTCCCAAGTGTTTAAAGGGATACCTTTGAAGTACTGTTGATCATTTATCCAAAGTTTACCCTCAGTGTATTTGATAAATTCAATTTCATTGGATCCATCAAGTGGGAAGGAAGTAAATATATTGCCAACAGACCCTTCTTCTAATAAATGAACCTTTCTCAAGCTACTACCGTGCCTTGAGAGGCTTTTGAACGTACTTGTATCTTTTGGAAATGGGATATACGGAAATTCTCTCTGAAGAAGGACTTCATACATATCTCTATATTGTTGGGAATATAGAACAGCATAAACATAATCGAAAACTTCGATTGGATTAAAACAATCTTCTTGTTTTCGGTCCTCTTTCGTATATCTTAGATTTATACGTTTGGATATTTCGCTTATAATCTGCTCGTTAAGATTCGGAATCTTGTTCTGGATCTGGTTTGCGTCAATCTCATTCGTATGGTCAGAATACAGATATAATGGGAAGGAATAGTTACCTTCTTTTGTCAAATTCGAAATATAGCATTGGTCAAAAATTTCATCTGTAACAAAAGCATGTTTGAACTTTTTTACAGCCAACTGCCTTGGCAAAACCAACGCTACATTCGGCCCCTGAACTAAATGCCTTAGGGTCTCAAACCTCGGATATGCTATAAACCCTTTTGATCTATTAGTGTAATATGTCCACCTTTTGTCGAAAATCCTGTAATTAATTCTCCGGATAAACTTCTCATCACCGTTAGTCTCAACAATATTTCGTCTGGCAGTCAAAACCTTCCAGTCCCTGCCATCTTTCCTCTCCTTATAAACCATCCTGAACTCTTCTGGCTGCATCGATTTAAGGTCATTTAAGACTTTAACAAGTTTGGTTTTGTCAAATTGAATTGAGATGCTATCCCGTTGGGTACATATTCCGATTTTACCCAAATTAAATAGATCGTCCACCTTGAAGCTTTCCTCAATCAGGCATGGTGGCATTTTAATTTTGGGAATTAAAAAGTAAAATGGTTGTTCTGGGGTGATCTCTTGAAATCCAATATTTGTTAAGTTCTTTGAGAAGAGAAAATTGTACTTGGATTCACGTGGCCCAAAAACACCGTAATGAAGGACTTTACCCAAACCTGTTGTTCTGAAATTATTTGTTTTAATGAAGATATTTATTGACACTCCCTGCATTATATCAAAGACATTTGTATCATTAGCCCCATTTTCGGATGTTTCTTTTGTTTTGGTATTGCCATGTAAATCAATCACATAGATTTTGTCAAAGGTATTTAGCAAATGCCATCTCATTCCTCGAAAGGTTGGATTATCAAGAAAGCTGTGGTTGTTTATGAAAGCTAATACTCCAGAACCGTTTTTTGAAACAAGAAATTCTCCAAATCGTAGGAATTTAACATAATCATCCTGAAGCCAGTGCTTCTTCTCTCCAAAATGAATACCATCAATAAATTTGTAATCCTCAATTAGGTTTGTAATCCATTTACCTTTGTTGGTTGATACCCCACTATATGGAGGATTTCCGATTACACACATTACAGGAGTATCCCTCTTTACATGGTTGGCCTCATTCGCTTCTGTACTAAGCCAGTTAGCAAATAATGTTCCGGTGTCAGGGTGATGCTCCTCAAGGCTATTCGTCAAATAAATTCTTAGTCTCTGATCTCTTTGTGGCTTGTATCCAGTATCTTGGAGAAACATTTCAAGTTTGAGGTGTGCCATAGCATATGAGGCCATCAATATTTCAAAACCGTTAAGTCTTGGAATTAAGTGATCATCAACATATTGACTCCATATACCCTGTTGGTCCTCAAACTTAGCGTGGACCTGCTTTATAACCTCTGCAAGGAATGTTCCTGTGCCTGCAGCTGGGTCCAGGATCTGTACTTTGTGTACCTCTTTCTCTACAGGCTTCTTCTCTTGCCCAGGGACTTTTATCTTAATCTTTGATGTATCCGCCAAACCTTGAGTAAGTCCGAATTCCGCCTTCAGAATATCATCCACTGCCCTTACAATGAAGTTAACAACTGGCTCTGGTGTATACCAAACGCCTCGACTCTTTCTCAACTTCGGGTCATATTCTGCAAGAAATGTCTCATAAAAGTGAATAAATGGATCTGTCTGCTGGGTGGATTTGCCGAAATCCTTCAGCATCTCTTCCACATTTGTAGCCCTGAAAATATCAGCCAAAGCATCTACTAACCAAACGATTCGATCATCGAGATCATAACCAGCAATGTATTGGAATAATTTTCTAAGGAATGGATTCGACTTTGGTATAAGTTCTGCAGCTTCCTGACGTGTGAAATTCTCCAATGATGGATCATTTAACCTGGCTGCGAACATTCCGTAGGCAATTGTCTGTGCATAGATATCTGCAAATGCTTTAGGGGTAATATCATGGATTAAAACCTGCTTAAATGACTCATATTGGCTCAATAGATTGATATTCTGTAATTCATTAACCCCTTCATTTTCGTTTTCAGGATCTAGCGCAAGTTCAATTACATTTGCCAGCAATCTGGCCTTGGCCGCCATCATCTTTGACAGCTTTTGTGCCGATTTTATTGTTTGCCCAGTAAATTCACAGAAGTTCTTTATCAGGTCTATAAACTTATTGAAATTATCATAAATTGGATGGACCTTATTTCCAGATACTTCGCCAATTGTAACAGTTGTAGTGTGAGCTCCATTTACAAAGAATTGAAATGTCAAATAGTCCGTAATTATCAGGTTATCAAGCGACAGCCGATATCTATCGAATTGTTCTTTGTATGTTTTGCTACTAAGATCGGCTCCAATATCTTTTGCCTCAATGTAACCTATTGGAATATTACGTTTAGCTATGATGTAATCAGGAGCACCGCATGCGATTCTTTTTGGCTCATTTGTTATGGTTAACCCATGCGATAAAGATTCAATCAACCCTAAAAGGTCGCTACGGTAACTGTGTTCTGTTGAGATACCCGTCTTATATCTGAGATTGAGGTTGTTAATGTATTCTAGGACTGTCATTACTTGAAATTAAAATCATTTGTACGATGCTGAATTATCTAGATCCAGTTTGGCTTATTTATTGAAATTGATCACCTTAATACTCTGCTAATAATACTTGGTGCAAGGCTGAAAGTATCAGAGAAGTATTGATATCTGGATCGAATAGATTCACCCAACAAAAGCCTAAATCTTTTATCAACCTCCCCTCCCTCTGGTTCGGGATTTACAACTACGATGTTTCTAATTCTGGTTGAACTCAGGGTACCCAATGCAAATAAATACCTGAAGAACGAATCAGATTCAGGCAAAGAGTAACCGAAAATAAAAATTCTCTTTGCATGAGAAAGTTTTTCAGCTGCCTTTCCCCATATCTGACTTAAAGTGCCATGATAGCCTGTTTTGTTCCAAGTCGGGGGCACTATCACAGGATCATATTTAATGTCAGAAAGATTTGGGAAATGCTGATTAATGAGATTCATATTAGGTGAAATTACAAGCTTGGTATTGCCCCTATTACCTAATGGGTTATGTACATGTAAATCATTTAAGTACCACACTGGGTAGTAGGGATATATTTTGGTTTCGTCAGTAGATGAAGCCCAGTTTATTGACCCATGCAGCTTATAAAGATTAATATTATTCTGATCCACTGATGCCTCCTCAAAGCCGTACCTCACCCTGAAGCCAGCCCTGTGCGCTGCAGTATCAATACCAAGATCATAATTAAAGGTAATTATCGTTTTGAACGTTTTTTCATTCTTTGAAATAAAGTCAAAAAGAGCCTGATAGCTAGCAGGCGCATATACTGAGGAATTTACGTACCCAAAATTCATTGATTGCTCGATAGTTCTGACAATGAGCTTTACGATTCCCCGTCTGTAATCAGGAATCTCATCTGGAGCAATAGTCCCTAGTCTTTTTATGATCTGAGCCATTTCTATCGCTCCAAATACAGTTTCAATATTGTTAAGGTCAAGCCGGGATTTGGAGTGGACCTTCTGCATCTCATCAAGCAGATGAAAAACCTTCTTAATGCAGTCTTTGGTAGGAGAATCTATATTAGATGCAAGCAAGTCCTCCGCTTTATCCAAAAAGTTAGACATTAAGGGAGCGCCTGAATCAGCTGACGCACCAGCACCTAGGATAATAATATTCTCTTCCATCTTATGTGAACTCTCTTCTTCTGAGGGTCTTAATACTGCCTTTTAATGAAACGCTTAAGTCGAAATTTCCTGACAGGAGATATCACAAGGCAAGTTACAACAAAGTATTCTTTTTTTCAAACTACGAAAAGACCTGAACGGGGGCACAAGAGCCTTCTATATACCCCAAGATAGGCCACGTAAGTGAAATGACGCCCCTATCCCTAAAAGCACCCCCGCTTTAACCAGAGATTGGGCAATTGCCCACATTGTTTAACCAAAAAAATTAAAAATGGTAACTGTAGTCGATGTAAAACAAAGGATGAACCAGAAGGGCGAATCCTTCTATGCCCTGGTATTACAGGGCGGTCTGGAACTTGTAAAATCAAGGGAGACCGGCAACTACTATGCTACTGCCAAAAGGGCAAGCATTACAACAACTTTTGACGAAATGACCTGCAAAAGTCTTATCGGTCAACAGATTCCAGGATCAATTCAGAGAGTTGAGACTGATTCTTATGACTTCACAATCAAGGAAACAGGAGAAATCATCTCCTTGTCACACAGGTGGGTTTACCTGAAAGAAGGAGAGACTGTGGAACAGAGAGTTCTCGCTGAGGAAGAGGTTGAAAGACCTCTGTAATGAGAAGGGGCTTCGGCCCCTTTCTTTTTCGTAATAAAAAATTTAACGTTATGAAATTAACAACAGCTCAAAGAAATCAAGCCGTTATTAAAATGGCACTCCAGGGTCCAAGTGGCTCTGGAAAAACATATAGTTCATTGTTGATTGCCAGTGGATTATGCAATGATTGGACAAAGGTGGCCATAATAGACACCGAATACCATTCAGCTCATCTTTATTCTTCCTTGGGGACTTATAATGTTTTGTCACTGGAGGAACCATTTTCTCCAGAAAGGTACATTGAGGCCATCGAGTCATGTGAGAGTGCTGGGATGAAGGTGATCATTATTGACAGCATCAGCCATGAATGGGAAGGATCTGGTGGTATTCTCGATATTCACGGGAACATGGCAGGTAACTCTTTTGCAAACTGGGCCAAATTAACGCCAAGGCATAATGCCTTTGTCCAGAAGATACTTCAATCTCCCTGTCATATTATTGCAACGATCAGATCGAAGCAGGACTATGTATTAACCGACAGGAACGGCAAGATGGTTCCTGAAAAGGTAGGTTTAAAAGGAGTAACCCGAGATGGCATGGACTATGAATTCAGTCTAGTACTTGATCTGGATATCAAACATATGGCTACCGCCTCCAAAGACAGAACAGGCCTTTTCATGGATAAATACCCTATTGTCCCATCAGGATTAACAGGTGAAAGAATATGGACCTGGTGCATGGGAGATGAATTGATGGAGCATATTCATTCACAGATTGCAGGAGCTAATACCATACAAGAGCTTCGGGCAATAATAATCAAATACCCAACTCTTAGGGATAGGGTTGAGCCACTGTGCATTGCAAGAAAAATCCAGATCGAGAGAGTTGTTGCTGAAAACGTAGTTGAACCATTAAAAACTTCTGATAATGGAAATAATTGAAGTAAACCCGGATGAAGTAGTTTCCGTTGAAACGCTTCCCACAAAAAGTGATTTTATTGTAGCCAATACCTTACCTATTCATTATAGTGAGCTTCGCAATAAGTGTATAATTCCTGTATTCGCAAAGGACAATGAATCTACTATAAGTCATTCGGATTTCATTGATATCGTTGGGGATGTGACTAGACGTTACTTTTCAGGAGAACTAATTTCTCCACCCGCAATCAGAGTATCACATCCAATAAAAGGAAGAATACCGCAAGCCATGGGTAAACCGGCCAACGAGTTAATGGATCATGAGAAAACTATTTATTATGAAAGGATGGCCTTCATGTATGAGTTGCCAAATATTTCCGGGACTGTAGGTGGTAACACCCTCTCGCTCAGTGTAGGAGGAGTTAGGGCCTACAACAATGACAGTTTGTCTGGCAGGAAAGGGGAAGAGAGGTTTAAGGTTTTTGTTGGTTTTAAAAATTGGGTTTGCACCAATCTTTGCATATCAACAGATGGATATGCCAGTGATATTCGTGTTACCTCATTATCAGAACTGTTTAACAGGATCTTTCAGCTTCTTACAAGATTCAATTCTGACAGGCAGCTTAAGTACTTAACTACACTTTCTGACCTCGGTCTGACCGAGCAGCAATTTGCTTTGCTTATGGGGAGGTGTCGTCTGTATCAGTATCTCCCTGCAAAACAGAAGAAAGCGATAGACATATTACCCTTGTCTGATACTCAATTAACCTCTGTAGCGAGAGATTACTTTCAGGACTGTAGCTTCTGCCGGTCTGAAAACGGAGATATTGACCTCTGGAAGGTGTACAATCTGTTCACTTCTGCCACAAAAAGCTCCTATATAGACACATACCTGGATAGAAATGTAGGTTCATACAGGTTCTTAGGTACTCTAATAGATTCTTTGAGAGGTGATAAAAAATCCTGGTATCTATCATAAAAGAACAGTTATGGATAATGAAAAATATATCCGGGAATTATTCAAATTGGTAAAGGAGGATAGCATTCTGGTAATAGATATTAAAGGAGCTCTAAGACGCATTTACTGCCCTTTTAGCGTCATTTGTCTTGTGACATTCCCAGATATATCAGAGGGTGAGAAAGTGGCTGTAGATGCCGTGAAAATGACTCTATCGGTAAAAGATGTATATATCATAAATGGCAAGGCATATTTCATTATTTATTTCAAGATTCTTCCACCGGGTTGAGTTATGCTGAATTTTGTCATCTGCTGTTTTGAGACGGTCTTTCTCAACTAAAAAATCTTAAGGACCACTGAAAATCAACAGATAATGCACCCACATTAAAAGTGTGGGTGCTATTTATTATAAACAAACATTTTAACAGTCTCAGCGGCACCTGCAGAGTCTGGGAATAATAATTCTCGACAGATATTATAGGTTGCTCTGATAATCTGCCTAAGAGTTGATTTAAGGCTAGAAGGGATGATGTACCTATGAAAAGATGACTGATCTTTCAGCAGGTCTCTTATAGAATCTGCATGGTCCATACCAAATCTAGATGTAAGGGAATAAGAACCACTCTGGGCATTTTGTCTTGGAAAATTATCTGTACCATAAAACAGACAGACGAACCAATCTGGCTGATCTTCTTCTAAGAACGCGGTTCTCAGAGTATAATCAAATTTGTCAGCATCCCCAGAGCCGTCTATTGTAGTTTGAGGCCACTTTCGCCATTGTTCTTTACCTTTAGCAGCATATGAAGAGTTGTCAAAAGTCCAAATCTCACAATCAGACTCATCATGATCACAAATAGCAAAATAGACAGCTACCCAAGGAGAACTAGACCAGTCAATTAAGCGAGTAGGTACACCATAGTGTCTTAAAACCATCAGAGCAACGATCTCACTGGTTAAAGCAGCCTCTTCACCTTTAGCTGCAAAAAATTTGACGTTGTCTTGAAAAAGCTTAATACTCTTAGCCTCAAGAGAAAGCATATATTCCCTAGGTTTTCCATGTAAGAAAAGTCTATCGATTGAGGGTAGGAGATTATTATAACACTGCGATTGGCCTCGGAACATCCATCTTTCTTTTTGAAGAGACTCGAACTTATCAAGGACTAACTCAATTGTGGTTAATTTCGTTGAATTCCACCCTGTTGGCATTTCGATAATTGTTAAGGATCGACATAACTTATCATATCTCCTAAGGTACATAAAACAAATTAAATGCACAGGAATGTCATAAGCCGCAGATAATCAATTAATATGTCCATGGTTAGGTTAAGTATACGGTGTATGGATCATTACTTTTTTTTAAAAACTCCTTTTCGACATCAGGAAGATTGCTTAACTTGTATGGAAATTTCTGATTAATAGTCAAGTTTGCGCTTTCATACTGTTTTGCATTGTTGTTTTATTTGAATGTTTATGAAACTAACAAGGCACTGTAATAATCGGCTTTCAGGCGTCCATGAAGGATTACTGAACGTTGACAATGCAAAGACATCCAGACAAATACCGCTGAGAATATGGTATCGTTTTACCCAATATTTGCCACAAATACAAAATTTATCAAGTTCATGACAATTCTCTTGTTCACACAATCAGCCATAATGTTGTGCGGTGACAGTACGAGCACATCAATGATTTATCGAGCATATCAATATTTACATTTTAATAATAATTGCTAATGGCTTCTGATAATCCCTTCACAGCTAGCGAGCAAGCTCTTGGTTATTTATATCAATTGCGCTTTGCCTTGCTTCAGACACTACGTTTGCCAGAGGAAACGGTATGTTGTATTGAAAAAGATGATGACATTGATTTTACTGACCTTGAAGAAGGACGCGTCCTAGCATCACTCAAGCATAAGGCTCCCGGAGACATTCTAACAGAGCTTTCGCCTGATTTTTGGAAATCCGTGAGAATTTGGTTAGACTATTACATGAAGAATGATGTTACCAAAACCCCAGTATCTTTCTTTCTTTTTACTACTGGTAGAGTTGGAATCGCTTCTTTTTTGGAAGCTTTCCTGCCTGGTAAAAACCATGAGCCTGAATTAGAAGTTTATAAAGTATCTGAAGTGTTAGCTAAGTCGACGTCTCGTACCATTAATAAGACTAAAGAGTTACTTGATAGGTTGCCCCCGGATAGGTGGGCTGACTTTTTCAAACGTATTACTATATTTGATTGTCAAGAGCGAATACAGGATGTACCAGAACTAATTATTAATGAGCGATTCAGACCCATCAGGCCTCAATTTCGCAGTCAAGTTTATGAAAGACTGGAAGGATGGTGGACTAATACTTGCATAGAAATTCTTACACATAAAAGATCTGAGGCTTTACGAGGAATGGAGGTGTCGGAGAAGCTTAGTTTTATTGCTGAACAATTTCATTCAGATAATCTCCCTATAGATTTCGAATTTGCAGAGCCAAAGGATGGGGTGGACCCTGAAACTGATAATCGCATTTTCGTAAAGCAACTTAGAGTTATCGGATTAAAGGATGACCGTATCAGACGAGCCATACTTGACTACTATCGTGCATTTCAGCAGCGTTCTTCATGGTTAAGGGAGTTTACTGACTTGTCTGGAGAGTTGGAGACTTATGACTCTCGACTTGTAGATGAATGGGCAAGGTTACGAGAAATTTTATTTGAAGAATTAAATGAGGACTCTACTGAAGAAATTCTTATGAGGGCTGGTCGGAACCTTTTAAATATGCTCTCAACGAGCGACCTGCACAACCTTAAAATTCGTCCACAGGTTACTGCAACATTTGTTACGATGGGGAGTTATCACATTCTTGCAAATAATGAAGTGCCTAGAGTTTACTGGCATCCATTGTTTTTGGAAAGGGTAAGGGAAATATTAGAAGGAGGCCAAATATGAATCCCTGGCACTTACGACCAAGAGAGATCAGAAATCTGTTTAATCCCGCTTTTTGTGGGCTTATAATTGCTCGTGGAATCGAAGGATACAAAAAAGAAACTGGTACTTCTATGCCCTTTTCGTTGACCCTATTGATTTTACCGCTCTGCCTTCACAAACTTACAAGGGAGCAGATCAAGAAATCGAGCAGATCCTATTTTATTAAAGTCCTGCAGGAACATCCAGAAATTATGGTGGGTCTCGCAAACAGAGTACGATGTCTCTTCCCATATACAATGGAAGCATTTGCTTTTCTCATGGATTGTGGAGCCATCGAGGTTGATGCTTCAGGACGAATAGATTTAATCGACAAAAAAATCAAGAAATCTGTAACCGGGACTCCGGAAACAACAGATTGTCAAACTGTTGCAATTTCCTTGGGAAGGAAACTCGGCTTAATAAATGACCGTACCACTATATATACAACTTTAGGGATAAGACCATGAACATACGTGAAATTATTATTTATAGTCATTATGGTCAAATCCGTAGGATTTCTTTTAATCTTAGCGGATTGAGCATCATAACAGGACGTTCTTCAACAGGAAAATCAGCTCTTTCTGACATCGTTGAATATTGTATGGGAAGGAGTAGTTTCAATATACCCGAAGGCCCAATTCGCGATAAGGTAGCTTGGTATGCAGTCATTTTCCAATTTGCAAACGAACAGGTTTTCATTGCAAAACCAGCTCCAGCACCTAATGCAGCCAGTTGTTCAAGGGCAATGATTAGGAGAGGATACACAATTGAACCACCTCCTTTGGATGTTCTTGAATCAAATACAGACGATGATACAGTCGTATCATTACTTTCGGAATTGCTAGGTATCCCAGCCAATCGAACAGAAGTATCAAATGAGCAAAGTCGTGCTTCTTATGCCGCTACTATAAAGCACTGCATATTCTACCTTTTCCAAAAGCAGGCTCTTATAGCAAACAAAGATCAATTATTCTACAGACAGAATGAGCAATATATGCCCCAGGCAATCAAAGATACAATACCAATCCTTCTCGGTGTTGCACCAAATGATCGTCTTGAACTGGACACAAAACTACGTAATGCTCGACGTGATTTAAGAATTTTACAAAAGAATTTCTCCGAAGCAGAGCAAGTTCGCGAACAATTTAACACACGTGCCTTAGGCCTATTATCAGAAGCAAAGCAAGTAGGCATTTTAAATCGTGGTCAAAACCCCGAGACAATGGAAGATGCTTTGCAAATTCTATCCGAAATTATAAAATGGAAGCCAGTTCTTGTCCCTGATGAAGATACCCGACAAATAGCTGATCTGGAAAATGCCATAGCTACTCTTCGAAATGAGAGAACTGCATTATACAGGACATTACGTGCAGCCAGGTTATTTGCTGATAAGGAGGATGGATTCACTTCCGAGGCTAAGGAACAAAAGAGCCGTTTAGAATCTATAAATGCTTTGCCAAGACAATCGGAAACAGGTGAATGGCAGTGGCCATTCACACCAAAGGACTTAGATTTCGAAAATCCAATAGCCAAATACCTTATTCAGGAGCTTGAATCACTCAATAAGGAAATCAGTACTGTTGCCGGTGAGCGTCCACAGTTGAATGAGTATATACTTAAGCTTGAGAACCAATTATCTGAACTAAAGCAAAGAATTAGAAGTCAAGAGGAAGCCCTGGCAGCAGCTATTGCTGCCAATGTTGCTATTGCCGAAATGGGCAATCGACATGCTGCTGCAGCAAGGATTGTCGGGCGAATTAGTCTATTTCTTGAAACCTACCTTCCTGATGATGAGCTGACTGTGCATAATAAGAAGATCATAGAATTGCAGGCGCTAGTTAAAAGACTTGAATCCGAATTAGGCGCTGATGATAGTGGAGATCGTCTTGCTTCAATAATTAACATTATTTCGATTCAGATGAATCAGTTCATTCGCGAACTAGAAGCTGAATTTGCTGAATATCCTTTCAGGTTGGATTTGAATAACCTGACAGTAGTTGCTGATAGACCAGATAGACCAGTTCCAATGAATAAAACAGGTGGAGCTGCGAATCATTTAGCATATCATTTGAGTGCACTTCTTGCCCTTCACCATTTTACTACGAACCATAGGAGGCCTATGCCTTCATTTCTTTTTCTCGATCAACCAACTCAGGTCTATTTTCCATCCGAAGATGTTTATAAGCAGGCTTCTGGTTTGATTGAAGCAACGGAGAGGGATTCTGACATTGAAAAAGTTCGCAAATTATTCTCAATCCTTTATCGCTTCACAACAAAAGAGAGTCCGGGTTTTCAAATCATTATTACCGAGCATGCTAATCTTCGGGATGATTGGTTTCAAGAATCTATGATTGAGACACCTTGGACAAAACCCCCAGCTCTTGTGCCTGATGATTGGGAAAGCAAATAGAACATTTGTAATCAACTATAAATGAGCACAAAGGGAATAGACTAATTATTGTAAAATTAATCTATAGTCTGTTTACCACGACGACTATCACCAATGCGATAAACTCGGGAAAGGTATAGTATAAGGAGTATTTTTCGAGACCTCATATAATTCGTTCACTGTATATGGTTGATTATAAGCAATATTAACATGATAGTTTCTCCCCTAGCTGGGGAGCTCAGAATGTCAACCACTTCCGTGAATTTCACAGAGGTGGT
>CALBTS010000825.1 GCA_937968035.1 uncultured Methanomethylovorans sp. | reverse complement strand
TGCAACCATAGCAAGCCAGCACCCGGGAAACTATCTGCTGATAATAATAGACAATGGCACATATGGCTCCACTGGTGATGAACCTACAGCCACTTCATTGTACACCGACCTTGCAGCTATGGCAAAGGGAGCGGGGATACGGGAGGTATACACATCTTATACACAGGAAGGACTGATCAGGTTACTTGAAAATGTAAAAAGTGGCGTCATAGTGGTCAAAGTGCAGCCGGGAAATGCAGAGATGCCTGTAATAAACATGTTCCCGCAGGCTATAATGCAGAGGTTCATGGCTGAAATGTCAGATAATACAGGTTTGTAAGTGTGTATGCAAGCCTGCAACACCTGCAAAGCAGGGGATATAAGGTATGTTCCCCTATACATAAAAGAAATGTCAATAAGAGAAATGAACATGACACACGTTCCAAGACATGTGCTTGATATACCCCTTGATGCAGAGGGGATCCTGGTTTCCAGGCCCAACAGATTTCTTGGTATAGTGGATATTGTCCACCCTATGGGGTCTAAAAGTGAAAAGGTACACATACATGATCCTGGAAGACTTAAGGATATATTGTACCCCGGAAACAGATCGCTTCTGAAAAAAGCCAGCGGAAAGAACAGAAAAACAGAGTGGGACCTCATAGCTGGCAAAGCTGAAGATAACTTCGTTCTTACACATTCAGGATATCACAGACAGATCTCTATGTGGGTTCTGGAAAATAAAATAATAGAAAACCTGGAAAATACCGAGAGGATCATGCCTGAGCAGGTTTTCGGGGAAAGCAGGCTGGATTACCTGCTTGAGGAAGCAGGTCACAGAACATGGATCGAAGTAAAAGGATGTACTCTTGCCGAAAATGGCAGGGCGATGTTCCCCGACGCTCCCACGGCACGCGGAAGAAGGCATATCGAGGAACTCATAAAAGCTGTGCGGTCCGGAGATAAAGCTGCGCTGATCATATTGGTTTTCCGGCAGGATGCACAATGTTTCACAGCGCATGAGAAAATAGACCCCGATTTCGCTGCTGCTTTTAAACATGCCCTCGAAGAAGGAGTACAGATCCACCCTCTTGCGTTCACATTCAGAGCAGATGGTGACGGCGGTCATGTATACTATTGCGGAAAACTACCTCTTTGCCAATGAGATCTAAAAAGGATAAGGCGGGCCCGCCGCGATTCGAACGCGAGTCAATGGGTATCTTCACCATGGGTTTCGAAGCCCATTAGGATATCCTGGCTACCCTACGAGCCCACTATGGAACATCTGATTACGATCAGATTCTTAAAGGTTTCCATCAGAAAGAATTCCGAACAGGCCTGCTATCATTCTCAAGGCCATGATCCACAGCACCAGACCAAGCATTTTCCTCAATGTTTCCGGCTGCATTCTGGTATGCATGAGATAAGAACCCACCTGTGCACCTAAAAGAGCTGCTATCGTAATATAGATCACAAGTTGCATATCCGGTTGCCACGAACCGAGGTGTGCGACAAATCCGGCAAACGAAGTGAACAATACAATAAGCCCGGAAGTAGCAGCAGCTGTTTTAACAGCGTATCCCATATAGATCAGCAATGGCATTACCAGAGAACCCCCGCCAATTCCCAGCAAACCACCGGCAAAACCTACAACGGACCCCCCGGCAAGGATAATAGGAAAAGAACGTATGTTCTCTTGGTTCCCGGTTCCTGGAAAAAAAATTTTTCCAGGTAACAGCATCTGAGTTCCTATCAGTACCATAATGATACTGAATATCCCAAGCAGTATATCGACGGGTACCAACCGTGTGCAATAAGCACCTACCGGTGCAGCTATCATTGATATGATAAGGAACGGGATGGCCACAGACAGTTGTACAAGTCCCTTTCGCAGGTATGTCACGGCTGCAGATGCAGATGTCACAGTATTCAACAACAAGCCCATAGGTATAGCACTGAGCAGGTCAAATCCTGACCAATAGAAAATGGGTACATAGACTATGGCGCCTCCAAGACCTATCATGGAAAACAGCACAGACAAAAAAAATACCATTACCGCAAATACCAGAAACTCCATGATATCATCATCTTAGTTTTTCAGATGCTGTTCCTTGAAATGTTCATCTCTGCCTTGCGCCGAGCAAATCACCAACGATGCCAAATTATATTACAGGGGCTAAAAAGGATGCAATGTATCTGGCAACTGCAACACGCCAGAAATACATGTGCTTCATGTATCACCACATCCAATTATGCCTGTCCTCAGAAACCATGCACTAAATAAGGTCCGAATATCATGAACATAAAGGACATGAATATCAGCACTGCAAATGTGGCAGTTACAGCCGTAGAAAGGCGAAGTGACTGCTCTTCGTTCCTGGTCAGCCTGTAAATAAATGCTTTTATGTAATCTTTGAATATGTGCCCACCGTCAAGGGGCACTGCAGGCAGGCAATTAAAGAGACCCACATAGAAGTTGAGCCAGCCGATCCACAGGAGGGAGTTGGCTATCCAGAATATACCAATTCCTAAGGGTTCAGCCCATCCGGCAGGTGTATAGAAATTAGCAAGCATCCCGCTGAACCCTGGGAACCCCTCACCGGCAAAACCAACGATCGGCAACCCCAAGAGGATGAGCCAGCCGGCTATTCCTTTTAACATACCAGGAATACTCTCAAGCAAAGAGAGATAGGTAGTTGCAGGGAATTCCCCTACCGTGATACCAAGACGAGTAGCCACATTTTCATCCTGACTGGTAAACACTCCCAGAAAACCCTTTTTATCTCCCTCATCCGGATGTGATGCAAGCTCAAGCGTCAACTCAAGTGTGCCTGATGAATTAGCAGCAAGCACCAGTGTCACAGACTGACCTGCAGATGTGGTGTTCATGAAAGAACGGAAGTCATAAACAGTGCGCATGGGAAGAGTGTCCATCTCTATTATCCGCATGCCTTTCTGTAAACCCGCAGCCTCCGCGGGAGATGCAGCTACTATATCCTGGATAAGAACGCCCCTTATGTCCTCTTCAGCTGATCCGACCTTGATATCATAGGCAGAGGCGACCCTATCCTTTGAAGCATATAACCTGACAGTTTCACCTTCCGGGAAAGTATCAAGATATTCAAGCATTCCCATTATGTTATCAACAGGTCTGTCATTTATTTGAGTGATGATCATCTGGGACTCCAGCCCGGCAGCAGAAGCCTCACCCTGTGCATCCATGATCATTACGTTACCTATAGGTGCAATTGCACCAAGCACGGGACCAAAGAACAGGATGAAGGCAAGAAGTGCAACAACAAAATTTGCCATGACACCTGCTGCAAGGATACGTGCCCTTTGCTGACGGGTAGCAGCCTTAGAGCTTGTCCGTTCAACTGGCCCCTCACCTTCCTTTCCAGTTGTTTCAGTACCAAAAAGTTCATTCTCATCTGGTTCTGCAAACCCTCCCACCGGTACAAGAGCAAGTAGTATGCCCATTGACTTAACACGGATATTTTCTACTCTGCACAGAATGGCATGAGAAAACTCATGCACCACCAGGGTCACAATAAGAGCGATCAAACCCCATGTAAAAGGGATGAACTCATTGACACCGGGAATAAGGAATATGTTGCGCGCCTCATTGAACTTGTTAGGTTCTGGCATTGTATTGTCACCCAGGGATGAAAGCATGGAAATATCCGAAACTATCACAATGAGCAGCATGGCGAACATGCCTATGAACATCAGTCGTATACCGACATCAGCAAATAATCTCCAGGCTTTTTTGGGCACTGCCAGCCTGTCAAGTAGCTGAAGCCCCCTTGTGGTCCTGATCATCAACAGGGGACCATAACTTGTGATATTATATCTTTCAAGGATACCTTTCCTGTTCAGATACGATACTAGCATCCAGTACAGGAGAAACAATGCAATTCCAGCGGTCGTCCAGTTCAAATAAACTCTCCAATTAGGCAATGATCATAATGTTGACAATGCCTGATTTTTATAATATGGGATAAAGGACATTTTATGCTATAAAAGAGTATAGCATCATGTGCTCTTTAATTGTCAGGGAGGTCTATATACTCTTTTCTCTCAACGATCTTCCCTTTTAAAGGAAGAGACACATGTACGGTCGTGCCTTCACCTTCTTTGCTGGTAACCCATATAGAGCCATTGTGTGCCATTATGATGTTCTTACAGATATACAGACCAACGCCCGTACCACCGTACCTGCGGTTCATAGAACTATCGAGCTGGTGGAAAAGTGTAAAAAGACTGTTCAAATGGCCATCCGGTATTCCTATCCCATGATCAGAGACCTCTATCTTGAGCATGTCCTCTTCCTCAGAATAAACAGCTATCTCTATCTTTCCACCTTCGTGCGAGAATTTGATAGCATTATCCAGTATGTTGTGGAGCAACTCCTGGATCTTTTGCGGTTCAGCTTTCATGAAAGAGATCTCATGTGAGATCCTTGTATCTACCGTTATACCTTTATCTTCCAATTTCCTTGCGACATTAGCAAGTGCCTCGTCTATGGCACTGCGAATATGCATAAGTTCGAAATTGTATTCTATTTTTCCTGAATTCACATAGCTCAGATAAAGCAGGGAGTCTATTAAACTGCGCAATCTTTCTGCATTCCTGTATATAGACTCAGAAGCCTTTTTCTGTACATCGTTGAGTTCTCCCAGGGTCAATGAATCCAGCAGTTCACTATAACCTATCACAGAACTGAGCGGTGTCTTGAGCTCATGTCCCAGGTTTGCCAGGAACTCGTTCTTTATCCTGTCTACAGATTTAAGTTCCTCGTTCATCCTCAGCAGTTCCCGGTTAAACTTCTGTATTTGCTCCTGGGCCTTTTTTCTTTCAGTGATATCAAGCGTTACCACAATGCCGCCATTTACATCACCACGACGTTCTTTCAAAGGATAACCTTTCACGCTCCATATGCGGCCATCCGGGGTTGTCCTTTCAATTTCCCTGGAGATCCCCTGAATGTTAGCCTGCATGATAGCGCAATTACCATTGCTGTCTATCCCAACCGGCCAGATTTCATTGCATAGCTTACCTATAACCATACTGCGCTCATTATTGAAAAATTTGCAAGCTGCCTTGTTGGCCCACAGTATCCTCATATCGAGGTCGTGGTAAACAACTTGTTCTTCCATTCCATCAAGTATCATCTCTTTTTCGATCTCGTGCTTGCGAACAGCTGCCTCTGCTTCTTTTCTCTCTGTAATGTCTCTTACAATAGTAAGTATGCGCCTCTTTCCATCAAGTTCCACAATACTACTGCTAAGTTCCACAGGATACGTAGTACCATCACTGCGCAGATGCTCCGATTCAAATATGCCATGATCGAAAAGATTTATGGCTGTCACCCTGGACTTTATAAGAGGGGAATTATCAGGAGTTTCAATATCTTCCGGCCGCAATTTCAGCAGTTCTTTTTTTGCATAGCCAAGCCTTTGACATGCAACCTGGTTCACTTCCAGCAGATTGAGATCCATGTCCTGCATGAATATTTCATCATTCACATTGTCAAAAATATACCGGAACTTGTTCTCAGACTGAGTTAACGCGGATTCAACTCTTTTACGCCGGCTGATATCCTTCGCAATGCTGAGAACCGCCTGACGATTCTCATAATATATGATACGGCTACTGACTTCAACCGGCAATACGGCTCCATCATTGCATATATAGGAAGTTTCGTAGACATAATACCTGTTTTTGAACAATGCATTTTGCATTTCCTGTTCTTTAGAGTGAAACTCTTCAGAAGTGATAGCAAACAGCTTGGTGTCAACCATTTGTTCCCTGCTGTATCCCAGATGTTTAGAGGCAGCATCATTCATTTCCAGGATATTCATATCCATATCCTGAATGAAGATCAGATCATTGGCGCTATGGAACAAAGTTCTGAACTTGTGTTCGGAATGTGCTATCTCTTTTTCAGCTTTTTTTATGTTATCTATATCAAGTTGTGTACCAATGATCTTAAGAGGACTGCCCTGTGCATCCCGAAGGACAACAGTGCCATTCACAGCAACCCATTTCCATACACCGTGCTTAGCTAGCATACGGATCTCATGCCTGAAATTATCATTTATGTCTTTTGATCCATGAAAACTGTTAAAGAACAGATTTTTCCAGTCATCCGGGTGAGCCAGTTTATTCCAGAATGATAGATGGGGCTTGATCTCTTCAGGATCATATCCAAGCATGCATGCCCAACGTTTGTTCACATCAAGAGTACCTTTTTCCATATCCAGTTCCCACACTCCCAGATCAGCATCTTCAAGAGCTGTTTTCAGGTCATGGAAGGGATATTGGTCTCTGAACAGCCTGTTACTTAAAAAGCTCATCGATCCCATTTTCAGAACTGGAGCTAATAACAAAAAGAAGAACAACAGGATGAGCAGATCATAATGCTGAATGGACAATACACGAAGATCGGGGGCTGGAGCAATATTTGAAAGGGATATGAAAAGCACCAGTAATGTGCTTAAGAAAAGTACCCTTTTTGTATATGATCGCATCCAATTACCTCTGATCTTTTAGTCTTTTTTCATGTTAAACAATGATGAACTTAGCAGATGTAAGATATGAATCTTCCGTTGAATATGTTAAGCTAGATACTTCCTGACAGTTAGGTTTATAATTAATACCTGTATTACTGCTATCTTAAACCTGAATGCGGGAGTAACCAAGCGGCCAACGGTGGTAGACTCAAGATCTACTCGCGCAGGCGTTCGGGGGTTCGAATCCCTTCTCCCGCACCTATAAAATAAGGTCTGTTCCTGTTTCGGGTCATTATTTTTTCCGTCTGCTTCTGGTTTTGGTCGTATTTTCCATGTGATCTCATGACAATAATGTCCAGATTATCATACATGAGAAATATTAATATAGTTGAACATCAGAGGGAAGGTCTGTCTAAGGTACAAGAAGTGGTACTCGTTCCAAAAAGCAATGTTTAGCTCAATGGTGGTCCTACAAACCTGGCTTCATGGATGGGTGGTGGAATGATAATCAAAACTATCAAATTAGGAATATACGGCTGTATAATAGTCGCGGCAGCGGTCTATGCCCAGCTTAACAACAAATAACGATAATAACAAATAATGATCAACTATGAGGTTCATCGTCTTTTCAGGGTGGTTATTTGACAGGTCGGATCAATTATGAGGATGTGGTTCTGGCAACAGTGAACATTATAAGAGAAGCGGAGGTCTGTCTGCCTCCTGATGTCATTGATGCTATTGAGGATGCATATGAAAGAGAAACATCTGAAATTGCCAGAGCACAGCTTGCGGCGATCTTAAGGAATATCGAACTTTCCAAAAAAGGATCCATACCAATGTGCCAGGATACCGGCATTATGGTTTTCTTCGTAGAGATCGGCCGTTCCTTGATCCTGGACTTCGATCTTGAAGGTGCCATTGTCGAAGGCGTGCGCCGTGCAACAGTGCAAGTCCCTCTTAGACCAAATGCCGTATCTCCTCTTTCCAGGCAGAACAGCGGCGACAATACTGGTAGCGGCCTGCCTGACATCAATTACAGTTTTGTGGAAGGCAACAAGCTTAGCATCACAGTGGCTCCCAAAGGTGCTGGCTCTGAGAACATGAGCGCTCTGCGCATGTTCAATCCCACAGAGATTTCCAGGATAAGGGAATTCGTGCTGGAGACTGTGCTCAAGGCAGGAGGGATGCCATGCCCTCCGATCGTTGTAGGAGTAGGCATCGGAGGTTCCTTTGACAAGGCGGCAAGACTTGCAAAGCAAGCTCTTCTATTGGACATGGACAAAATGGACCCGTTCGAACTTGAGCTGCTTAAGGACATCAATGCACTGGGCATAGGTACCATGGGCATGGGTGGATGTACAACTGCTCTTGCTGTACATGTAAAGCAGGCACATTGCCACACTGCATCACTGCCTGTGGCTGTGAACATACAGTGCTGGGCCAACCGGCACGCAAAAGTGGTGCTGGAGGGATAGCATGAGCACTTATGAGCTATTCACTCCCCTTAAAAAAGAGGATATTATAAAACTGGTTGCTGGTGATGTTGTGTACTTAAGTGGTATTGTATACACCGCCAGGGATGAAGCCCATGCTCACATACTGGAATTGGATGACAGGAACGAAGAACTGCCCTTTGACCTGGAAGGCGCGGCAATATACCACTGTGGCCCTCTGATGCTCAAAGAAGAAGATAAATGGAGAGCAATTGCTGCAGGTCCCACCACAAGTGACAGAATGGCCAGGATGACACCCAAACTGCTTGAAAAACATACTGTCAGGGCCCTCATTGGAAAAGGGGGCATGCAAGGAATAGCTGGTACACTTGAGGATAAGTGCGTATATCTTGCCTATACGGGAGGATGTGCAGCCCTTGCAGCAGGATCGATAAAAAAGGTCAGGTCGGTGCACTGGCCACAATTAGGAATGCCTGAAGCCGTATGGGAACTTGAAGTCGAACGCTTTGGTCCCCTTGTTGTGGGTATAGATGCTCACGGAAATGACATTTTTGAAAAAGTGAGGAAGAATGCCCTCAATGCATTCTGCCAACTCAGATGAAAAAAGTGAACGTTACCCAGGCTATAAATGACAGAACTATTGAATGTTTAAGCCCGGCAGATATAGCTCCTTCTCCCATCTGCCCTGCGACAAGCCCGCTGAAGAATCCCTGAACAAGAGATGCGTGGAACATCACCCTTATGAACAGGTCCGGATCGAAAGCGCCCATGAACTGACCGCCCGCGCCAGAATCTGTGGCAGCCTGGCCTGCTGTTGCCATAGTAGGCACAAAGGTCATTGAAAGCATAGCTATGACGAAGAGGAACACAAAGAAGGACATGTAAATGATCACCAGATACACCATCATGTTACCCTTTCGTTCCCTTTCGAGCTGTTTCACTTCGGTAGAATCCCTGGCAGCAGCTTCCAATACCTGAGAGACCCGACCACCGGCCTTGCTGGCCTGAGTGATCAGAGCAACAGACCTGTCAATGAGAGCAGTGTTCATACGGTATGCGAAAGTGAGCAATGACCGTTCAAAGGAAACTCCCCAGGACATCAGATCATTCATCTTTTTTATCTCGGGAGAAAGTTCTCCATACTCTCCTTTTGCCACTGTGGCTACTGATCTGGAGAGAGTAAGACCGGCACGACTCATCTCAGAAATATCTCTAAGGAACGTAGGCAAGTATTCTTCGATCTTCGTGATATGCTTCATCTTCTTCTGATACATTACAGAAGCTGGGAATATGGCTATCAGAACACTGAAGAAGATAACATCATCTATTATCGGGTTTGGCCAATTCCTCACAAGACCCATGATCAGGAACACCAGGGCAACTGGTGTACTAATAAGGAACGTATAGTCCGGATAGGCACACAGTGTCGTGTATGGATCTTTTATGAACTGTTTCAATACTACGTTCTTACGCGAATTTTCCAATCCTACTCTTACAGTGGCATCTTCCATCTGACGGAGAGTTTCCTCGTCAAAGTTTGGATCTACAGGGAAGTCGTTCTTAAAGAGTTTCTTCCATTCCATTTTCATGCCTCCGGTGTCATGCTGCTGATAAGCAGAATGTACATTGCGCTTCCAAAGGGTATGATCGCATAGATCAGCAGATAGAGGAAGATCATTTCAGCTCCTCCCATTATTGCCATGATCGATATAACAACTATCATGAAAAGAGGTCCGGCAACAAAAGCCGTAACATAGGTCTCACCCAGCAATCCCAGTGTTTCAAGGAACTCTTTTTGTTTTTGCCGATTATCAATAAGGTACTGCTCGGTCTTTATCTTGAAATAAGGCTCCAGTTCTCCACCGGATGTAACCACCGTGATGGCTCCCTGCAGGAAATCCTGCAAAGAAGGCGAAGGTGTCGTCAGAGCAAGGTTCCTCATCCCTGTTACAAGATTATGCCCAAGTACTTCGATATCCCTTACCAGATATCTTGCCTCTACCGCCACATCCCTGTATATATCGTTAGCTGCAAGAGAACGGAACAAATCTAAAGGTAACACTCCGGCCCCTGCCATTGAGGACATATAGTTAATGGCATAAGGAAGCATACGTTCTATTCCTCTCTTCCTTTCTCCTGCCATAACGGCCGGATATATCACGAATGTCTTATACACAGCAGCGAAAACGAAGATCGCTGTGATAGCGTTCATGGCGAACCATATGGCTATTTTCTTGTACTCACTGAACTGTAACATCCATTGAGGAGCAGTAATTCTCGATCCTGTGAGATCAGGCACACCTGTAAAATAAAAAAGCAGGTTAACAGCAATCAGTGCAAAGAACATACATGCAAAAGCAGTGAGCATTGCACCGGACAAATACATGTCATAGCCTATGCTCATTCGGTTGCGGAGCATGTTCAACCGAAGACCATAATACTCAAGCCTCCGGTCATCATAATATTTCCCGAATATCTCATAGGCTACATTGAAATAGATATTAGTCATTCAGATCCTGCCTTACCATCTTCATTATAGTTTCAGGTTCCCTGCCATATGTCACCACAAGTTTAGCAAAGTCCTTATAGTGACTGATCTTTTTCAGACGTGCCCATTCAAGAAGATCCTGTCTTTTCTTAAGTTCATCCTTAAGTTTTTCTTCGTTCCATCCCCTGTTCTCCATTATACTTTCCAGCATATATGAGCGGCCTGAATACTGGAAACTGTCCTTTGCCGCATCCCAGATGAATACTTCGTTCGTGAGCAATTCACCTGTTCTCGGATCCACACCCACTATCTCTGTAAGTGATTTGCATCTTCTTACCCTCTCATTATTCACTTTTACCTGTGCCTGAATAGAAACAATATCAAGAGCCTGTATCATGATCCTTGGAACATTGATCGGAGGATTTTCAAGCCTGTGCACTACAGATTGCACTGAATCGGCATGCATGGTAGAGAACGTAGTATGACCTGTGGACATGGCCTGGAAAAGGACATAAGCCTCTGCTCCACGTACTTCACCCACAAGAATGTACTCCGGCCTTTGACGCAGGGATGCCCTGAGAAGCTCATACATCTGGATAGATCCTCTTTCTTCACCGGCAAAGGACTCTCTTGTCACGCCAGGTATCCAGTTGGGATGTGAAAGATTAAGTTCCCTTGTATCTTCTATTGAAACTATCTTCATTTCAGGCTGGATAAAAAGAGATACAGCATTCATTGCAGTGGTTTTGCCCGATGCAGTACCACCCACGAATACGATGCTTTTGCTCGAGTCCACAGCCATCCACAGGTATGCCATCATTGCCGTGGAGAAAGTGTGGAAATTTACGAGATTTGCCGGAGTAATAGGATTCTCATTGAACCGCCTTATGGTAAATGTGCTCCCTCGGGTGGTAACTTCCCTTCCAAGGGTGATCTGGATGCGTGATCCATCGGGCATCGTTGCATCAAGAAGTGGATTTGCTATGGATATGTGCCTTCCGCATAACTGGGCTATCCTTATGGCAAAGGTGTCAAGCTCATCATCATCTGAGAAAAGAACATTCGTAGGCACTGAATTGTAGGCCTTGTGGTAGATATATATGGGAGTGTTCGGGCCATCACATGATACGTCCTCAAGCCTCATATCCCGCATGATAGCATCTATTCTTCCGAATCCAAGGAAATCCCTTATCAAGTGATATATCACTCTTTCCTTTTTGCGGACAGAGATGTCTATCTTGTATTCTCTAAGATATTTTTTTGCTTGATTCCTCAGGTACTTTTCAGCATTCTTATGATCTGTTTCTTTAAGGTTAAGCTCCAGGGTTTCTATCAGCTGTTGCTTTATATTGTCCAGCAATCTCTTTTCGTCTTCCGAGAGCAGGGGTTCAAGTACCTGATACTGGTATTCATGTGCAAATGGATCATAGGCCATTCTTATATAAGCATACGGAGGATTGACAGCATACATTTCGATCTCTTTGAAATTGCTTCCTTCGGGTATACCAAAATCTACAATGGGACCATGTATTGCAATATTATATTCCTCTTCCTCTTCAGAGCTGTTAGAAAAAATTGTTATTAGTCGCTGGTACAATGAAACCTGTTCATCTTCCTGCGCTTTGGTATCGGCCTCTACGTTTAGTTCCTTGCTGGCGATAACATTTCTTATGTTCTGTTCCCATGCGGCATTTGCATCAAAATCAATATTATGACCCGTGATCAATTGTATATGATCAGTGGCTATGCGTGCTTTAAGACCATCTAAGTTATCATCGGGGACAGCATCATTATTAATATTGGAAAGAAGATTGGTAGTTTCCTCGGGTTTAGGATCCCGGTCTATGATATTGATCCCTTGCAACGCAGGAAGAGGGTCTTTACCTGAATTCCTGTCATTTTGGATTACATCAGTAAGAGCCATGATAACCTCTTATTTTTTAGACTGGGAGAAGGGCAGCTTCGCAGCTACGACACGCTTCTTTTCATTTTTTTGCTTTTTTTGTGGTTTTCCTTCCTCGGGTTCAGGCATCTTTATGCCACAAAGTAGTGCTGCAAGCCTGTTCATAGCTATAGAGATCTCCGAATAAGGATATTTTGTGACTACAGGACTTTTACCTGCGATGCTGTTGGGTATGCTCACATCTTCAGGCAGTACCTCAAGTATATTCATATCAACTGAACTCACGAGTTTCTCCCTGTATATTTCATCATGTACCGGCATAGTTCTATTCAGCACCATGCCTGTGACCTCTTTACCTAACATCGTTGAAAAAACCCTCATTTTGGACCCATCGGTAATAGATGTTATCTCGGGGGTAAGGACCATTATGACCTCATCACAAACTTCAATGGAACTTGCTGTTACATGATTTATGCCAGTGGCCGTGTCAATTATTATGAATTCGAAATTTGGTGAAACTTCGGCGATAACATCCTTGAGTCTAGCAGGGTCTGCTTTTTTAAAACCCTGTAAAGATATGCCACAGGGAAGGACCTTAAGCCCGTTAGGTCCATCATACAATGCATCCGCCACGTTCGCTTCATCAGCCAGCACTTCGTGTAGTGTGATCTTACTGTTCTCCAATCCCAACATGAGACCTATGTTCGACATACCAAGGTCAGCATCGATCAATAAGGTCTTTTTTGCAAGGCCGGCAAGTGCTGCTGCCAGATTGACAGCAAATATGCTTTTGCCAGTCCCTCCTTTTCCAGAGGTTATTGTGTATATTTTGGCAGCCATCTTCTTCACAACTTTGATTATCAGTTTTTACTTTTGATCCAAACTTTATACAGAAAGATATGCGATTTATATATAAAAAGATAACTATAAAATATGTTTTATTAAACCTCGCTCAAGCTTTATACAGGAAAGTCTATCAACAACCTATGGAAAGAAGCAGATCAAAAGAAGTTCGGCTATACCTTTATCATGCAGGACAATGTGATCCTAAAAAGTGCACTGGTAAAAAAATGGTGCGCTTCGAGCTTGCCCGCCTCGTGGAAAAGGTGAATGCCATTCCCAGAGGCTCCATACTTCTTGACCCTATGGCCGAAAAGGCCCTTTCTCCTGCTGACAGTATAACAAAAGGGCTTACTGTACTGGACTGCTCGTGGGAACATGTAGAAGCTGTCTTTCCTCAATTGCTCATGCTTGACCTGCAGCATCGGGCATTACCATATCTGGTTGCAGGCAATCCCGTGAACTTTGGCCGCCCCTTCAAACTTACATCTGTAGAGGCTTTCGCTGCTTCTTTATATATACTCGGATACAAGGAACAAGCTGCGCATATGCTTTCCAAGTTCAACTGGGGTCATACTTTTCTGGAACTTAACAGAGAGCCTCTGGAGGAGTATTCCATGGCGAAGGACAGTAGGGAGATACTTAAAATCCAGGCCGAATATATATGATCTATCAAACTGTGGAGGAAACATATGGCAAAGATACAGGTAGGAGTGATAGGTGGCAGAGTTTGTGACAATAAGACTGAGATGATAGCAGAGGAAATAGGCCGTGAAGTCGCCATGCGTGGCATGGTCCTTGTGTGCGGGGGACTGGGAGGTGTAATGGAAGCCTGTGCACGTGGAGCTAAGCGGCAGGGAGGGAACACAATTGGCATCCTGCCAGGCAATAGCCGCGAAGATGCGAACAGGTACATTGACTACCAGATAGTGACCAATATGGGACATGCACGCAATGCCATAGTTGTCGCATCTTCTGATGTTCTGATCGCTGTGGGTGGCGAATATGGTACTCTTTCGGAGATAGCCCTGGCCCTTAAAATAGGCAAACCGGTCGTTGCCGTAGAATGCAAATGGGTCGTTGATGGTATAATAAGGTCAGATGACCCGGTGGAAGCTGTGGACCTGGCCCTGAACGCAATTGTCTGAACAGAGCCGTTCCATCGGATAGAGATCTCAAATATCAAGCTCAATACCAATGGGACAGTGGTCCGAACCCATGACCTCCGGCAGGATAAAGGCAGATGTTATGTTATCCTTTAAATTGTCACTGGCAAAGAAGTAATCTATCCTCCAGCCCACATTCCTTTCCCTTGCCTTTGTTTTCATGTCCCACCATGTGTACTGGCCGGGCTGGTCGCTGAACATGCGAAACGTATCCAGATATCCATGTTCTATTAATTTGTCTATCCAGGCTCTTTCCTGAGGCAGAAAACCTGATACTTTCTCATTCTCCTTTGGGCGTGCCAGATCTATTTCCCTGTGTGCTGTATTTACATCTCCACAGATTATGAGTTTTTTACCCTGGGCTTTAAGAGCATCGAGGTGATCCAGAAATATATCATAGAACCCCATTTTAAAATCAAGCCGCTCCTTAGAGGCTTTTCCATTAGGGAAATAGACGTTAAAAAGCATGAAATCCCCGAAATCAGAAGCTATGATCCTGCCTTCACCATCGAACTTTGTAGTTCCCAGCTCATAGCTAACCTCAAATGGTTCTTGTTTTGTGTACAGGGCAACTCCACTATATCCTTTTTTCTCTGCGGAGGAAAAATATGCTTTATATCCGGCCACATGCCGCAGACCTGAAGGTAACTGGTCCTCCTGTGCCTTTGTTTCCTGCAGACAGAGAATATCTGGTCCTTGTGCTGTGAAAATTTCCATAAATCCTTTTTTATAAGCAGCCCGAAGGCCATTTACATTCCATGAAAGCATCTTGATCTTGCTCATCTTAATCCTGATTTCATTGTACAGGTGGATATATAAACTGAACCTTTGAGACAAAATTTTGATGTATATTCATTAAAAGATAAGTTCAGATATGTTCTATAAATGAGTATATAAATATGTGAAAATCATAACATAATTATGCAATTAAACAAATTTACATGAGGGAGATAATTATAAGAGAAATTGATAATCAGATTTATTTGATAACTCTTTTTAATTAATCGTAAATCTTAAATAAGAATAAGTATTATTTAGGATTAGTTATTATCTGCATCTATGGCAAAATTGTCTTTAGAGGCAAGCACAGGGGAAATGGCATTGGAAACCACAGGAAAAGCTGATATGAAATACACTAATCAAAGAGTGGAGATAATCGCCTTCCTGCGGGAGCACAAGGGTCATCCCACCGTAGACGAGGTCTATGACGGCGTCAGGAAGAAGCTGACCCGCATAAGCAAAGCTACGGTCTACAAGAATCTCAAATTCCTTTCTGAGAGAGGATTGCTTGAGGAGGTGAATGTAAAAGGGGTAACAAGGTTTGAAGCTAATTTCGTACCGCACCATCACCTTATCTGTCGGGAGTGTGGGAGAATAGAAGATTTTGAGTCAGAAGAATTGTTCGATTATTCAATGAAGATAGCTGACGATATAGAAGGATTCAGTATCGATTCAGTGAACACTAATTTCTATGGAAAATGTAAGAAATGTAAGGAGGATAACAAAAATGGATGAAGAAAGAGTAACTATGCCTTTAATAGGCGACGATGCACCGAAATTCACAGCAAAGACCACAATGGGTGAGATCAAGTTCCCCGAAGATTACAAAGGTAAATGGGTGATCCTGTTCAGCCACCCTGCTGATTTCACTCCCGTATGTACCACCGAGTTCATGACCTTTGCTTCCATGCAGGACGAGTTCAAGAAACTCAACACAGAGCTCATTGGCCTTTCCATTGACAGTATATATGCCCACATTGCCTGGCTTAGGACCATCAAAGAGAAGATCGAGTTCAGGGGTATGAAGAATGTGGAAGTTACCTTCCCTGTGATCGAAGATCTCAGGATGGACGTTGCCAAAAAATACGGAATGGTGCAGCCTAACGCCTCTAATACACAGGCAGTAAGAGCGGTATTCATCATCGACCCGAAAGCAAAGGTAAGAGCTGTGCTTTATTACCCCCTGTCCAACGGCAGGAACATGGCCGAGATCAAGAGATTGATCCTTGCTATGCAGAAATCAGATGCTGAAGGTATTGCAACTCCTGCCAACTGGCAGCCTGGAGAAGACGTCATAATCCCGCCACCAGGTTCATGCGGTGTTGCAAAAGAGCGCGTAGAGCAAAAGGAAGAGGGCAAGTATTGCCTGGACTGGTTCATCTGCTTTAAGAAAGAGGCGAAGCAGTAAGCGAACAGACACAAGAGGGTATAACCGGAGATGAGAAAAATGGGAACTAAAGGAATAGAGATCTTAGGGATCAATGCCGAGGAACTGATAGCCGAACTCAACAAAGCACTTGCAGATGAGTGGCTTGCCTATTACCAGTATTGGGTGGGCGCAAAGGTCATCAAAGGTCCCATGAAGGAAGAAGCCGCTGCAGAGCTCATAGAACATGCAAACGATGAACTTCGGCATGCTGATATGTTGTCCAGCAGGATCTTGCAGCTTGGAGGAACACCGGTGCTGTCCCCTGCAGACTGGGAAAAGCTTTCACACTGCGGATATGACGCTCCGGAAGACCCTTTTGTGAAAAAGATCCTTGAGCAGAACATCAAAGGAGAACAGTGTGCCATCCAGGTATACAACGGCATCCTGCAGATGGTCAAGGACAAGGACCCTGTGACATACAACATTGTATTGCAGATCCTAACCGATGAAATAGAGCATGAGGATGATCTGCAGGCTGTGATGGAAGACATCGAATTGTTGCAGCGCAGAGATTGATCCTATAACGGCTCATGGCCTTAGGAAGGCCTGAGCCTCTATTTTTTATTTTATCTTACAATATAGCCCGTAGGCTGGCTCTGTAGCAAGAGTTCGGAAAACTGGCTTCATATCCATTACCTCTGCCGGATAAGTGCAACAGAATCCACATCCTTCCAGACAAAGAATTTCATCCCTTCCAATAGTGTCAGATCGGTCACGGTCATTATCAAATGATCTCCGATCATTCCCTTTCTTATATTAAAAATACGGGTCTTGATACATAACATATTTGTGCACGAGGGACCATAGGATTTTTACGCGAATTAATATATACTAAATACGTAATTGTGACGGGAAGACCATGACAGAGATTACGATGGATGAACTGCTCAAATGGATAATTAGTGTGGACAGGCGACTTATACTCATGGAATATATGAATAAGCATAAAGTTGCCAATGCTTCTGATATTGCACATGAGAACAACAGGTCTACCCAAAATATCAGCCGCGCTTTGAAAGAACTGGAAGACATGGGACTAATAGAATGCCTTACCCCCACAAAAACCACATGGAAAAAGTATATGCTTACGGATAAGGGGAAAACCGTAATGGATAAAATGGAAGGAAAATATATCTGACCTATATTCTCCTTCCTCTTATCTTAAAAGAGGTTCGCAAGCTTTCTTGATCGTTTACTTTATACTTCCATTTCAAGTGCCTGGTAACCCTGCACCAGGTCGATGTTGGCCCTGACAACTGACCCCTTAAACTCTGTCAGGTCAGGCGTAACATCATCCAGGCCTTCCACAGCATCCTGCCTGTTAATGGCCATACCGTCTGGTATCACTTTTCCATCCGGGACGATGATCTTGCGCACCGTGGCATTATGCATTACCAGAGTATCATCTCCGATAGTGCAGTCAAAGACCACTGAACCGAATCCAATGAAACATCTCGTTCCGATCTTGCAAGGACCGTGTACTATGCATCCATGGGCCAGGGATGTTTCAGGATCGATGAGAACCTGAGAATGTGACAGAGCATGGATGATCACATTATCCTGCACATTACAACCATCGCTGATAACTATCGAAGAACCAGGTTCATCTGCCCTGATGATAGCATTGTGCGCCACAAATACATTGTCACCGATATGGACATTTCCAATGATGATGGCGGTTTCAGAGATCCATGCTTTTTTACTTATCTTTGGTCGTTGTTTCTGTGGGTTTTCCAATTGCATATCATCACCTCTCTTCTTTAGGGACCGTAAATACCTGAAGCACCTGTAATGTGCCTACAGCGATATAATATGAGAATTTATGAGAACTTATTTAAACCTGTTGCTCCGAAGTTTTTCAAGCCTCCATAATGGAACTGGTATGTACCTAAGAGCACACAGCTTCCCCCTTAGAAATTGCACTTCTCACTTTTACAATAGCACAACAATAGAGGTTACAGACCAGGATCGCACAGAAAGTAAGGATCGCATGCAGGTGCACTATTCAAGTAGAATGATAATTTAAGATGGATATATTTATATTTAAAGGCGGACAAATCCAGAGTCC
>CALBTS010000824.1 GCA_937968035.1 uncultured Methanomethylovorans sp. | reverse complement strand
TCATCCTTGCAGGTCCTGGTTCAGGGAAGACCCTGACGATCACAGAGAAAGTTATGCACCTTATTGATATTGGCATATCTCCAGAGAGGGTACTTGCTCTTACTTTCTCAGAGAAGGCTGCTGAAGAGATGCAAGAGAGAGTAGAGAAGAACATCGGCTATGGAAGCGGCATTACAGTTTCAACGTTCCATTCTTTTTGCAATAACATAATCAGGGAATTCTCTTTTGACCTGGGTATAAACTCCGGGGCCAAACTGATCTCAAAGGAGCATTCCAACATATGGGGTATCAAGCATATAGATACATTTGGATTTGAGAGCATCAGTATCCCTGCATCTCCTTATGACCTTATAGACAGCCTGCTTGAAGGTGTTTCCCAGTTTCAGGATCATCTAGTTCTTCCTTCAGATATTCACTCTTATGTTGAATCACAACTTTCCTCTGGGGCAGGATTGGCTGAAGATAAAATTGACACGTTGCTGAAAATGCAGGATCTCGCCAGGTTTTACGAGCATTACCAGCAGTACAAGCATAATAACAGCTTCCTTGATTATGATGACATGATCTCTATGTGCTGTCTACTTTTTGAGAGCAACAATGTTGTTCGGAACAAAGTTAAAAGCCGCTATGATTACATCCTAGTCGATGAGTTCCAGGATACGAATTATTCCCAGCTGTACCTTGTAAACCTCGTGGCAAATGGCAACAGTCTTACCTGTGTGGCAGACGATGATCAGTGTATTTACAGATTCCGTGGTGCTTATCTTTCTAACATAAAACAATTGGAGGAATTCTACAAGGATCTCGAAAAGATAGACCTCGGCATCAATTATCGTTCCACTTCTCAGATAGTAGAACTATCCAGGCAGCTTATCGGACTCAATCCGGAGAGGGAAGAAAAGAAAATTGTTTCTGCCAATGGTAAAGGTTCAAAAGTGAAGATTGTGAAGGCACCTGACGATACAAGCGAAGCTGAGTGGGTAGCATCAGAGATCAATAGGCTGGTAACCAAAGAAGGCCTGCAACCTAAGGATATCTATATCCTTACCAGGAAGCGTGCAGATGGTAAGAAGTTCAGCGATGCTCTGTGCAAATACCTCTTACCCGTGGAGTACGTGGGTGCATTGCAACTGAACCAGTTCCCGATAGTGCAGGAAGCCATTGCCTATATGCGGGTCGTGGCAGATCCTTTTAATAATGGTGTGGCCTTTGCCAAGGTATTTGGAAGAGAGGGGCTGAGTGAGTATAACCTGCAAAGGATCAATGTGCTGGCACGTAGGTTGAGCAGGGAAGATGCAGTTCAGGGTGATGGTATCTATTCGGTTCTGCTTCACCATCTTGAAGAGACCGGCATTACTCAGGAACCCCTGGTAAGGTCTTTTGTACAGAGACTGGAAGAACTTATCAGTTACAAGAAAAAATATCGACCATCTGACACAGTCAAGCATCTGCTAATGGATGCAACGGACATCTATCGTTCCCAACTGCATGAGGATACGGTACAAGCCAGGAAAAATATCAGGATACTTAATTCACTTATCAGCATGGTGGAAGATCTGGAGCTCATTGACGGTGGCTCGGAATTTGAGGCTGTTATTGAACATTTAGACCTTGTGTTCAACTTTGAGATCGAAGAAGGTGAGTCCACTGATGATAATACTGTGAAAGTGATGACCATCCATCAGTCTAAAGGTAAGGAGGCAAAAGCTGTCTTTGTGTGCGATATGGCCGCAAGACACCTGCCTCTGCAGCTTACCCGCAAAAAGTTCACGGTGCCCATCGAACTTGCAAAAGGTGTACAGCGGGATGCAGATGAGAATACATTGCATCTTGAGGAAGAGAGAAGGCTTGCCTATGTGGCTATGACAAGGGCCAAGGAACATTTGTACCTTGTATTCCCAGAGAAGTATGAAGGTAATAAGCGTGGCGTAAAACCCAGCGAATTTCTGGAGCAGATATCTTATGAGAATAATCCTCTGGTGGAGGTCATTGAAGCTCCCCTGTGTGAGGAAAGATGTAATTTGGTGGAGAATTCCGCTCTCAAGAGGAAAAAAGATGAGTTCGAGAGGCTTGTAAGAATCTACACAAATCAGGGCCAGCTTAAACTGGCTGTGGAATCGCTGGTAGTGATCGCACAGATACAAGAGCTGGAAAGTAAGGGAAACCTACAGACTTTTGATGTCTCGGATTTTCTGCGTGTCAGTCCCATGCCGCTGAATGAACTGGAGGCACTGGTAGACGGCAGGCTTCCACCACTTGTTGACAAGGACATGCATTTTTCCGCTTCAGGTATCAAGATGTATGAAGATTGTCCACTGAAATTCAAGTATTCTTACGTGCTCAAGATACCAACGCCCCAGAAGGCCTTTTTCCAGCTTGGAACAGATGTACATGCCGTGTTCGAGCAGATATCCAGGCTCAAGATGGAGGGAGAAGCCCCTGACATCTCCAAAGCCAGAGAAATGCTGGATGTCACATGGAATCCACATGTATTTGATTCTAGGACACAGGAGCAGCAGGAATACTCAAAGATGCAGAAGATGCTGGACTTCTGGATGGACTTCGAACGGCACAATCCTAACGA
>CALBTS010000823.1 GCA_937968035.1 uncultured Methanomethylovorans sp. | reverse complement strand
AAATAAATTAAAAAGCCAATATGATTCTCCTCAAATAGGTTTAGGTCCTCGGCACGAACACAAGCTCTTATTATTTCATTTGTTTCATAATCTTCCCGATATGCATTTGCTGTAGACATAGATTCGTAAGGACTCATCTTACTGTGATCAGGGGGATATTTCTGCCCGATATATAGTGTATCGCTCATTAAATGATAAATGTAATGAGCACTATCGGTCTTAACTTGAATAAGGTCATGCTTTTCCCGCCATTGTGATTTTAATCCTTCGTTATCGTTTCTTTTTGTTGTGGAGCAATAAGACAAGAGAGAGGGTAGAATTATTAACAGAAGCTTTGTCAATAGTAGACTCTTTTTCACGATAATCCGAGTTAATAAAAATCAAGAATAGTAACAGGAACCCGATGAATTCTTAGCAACTATCTTTTTTCAGACCACAGCATTACAAATATAGGATTTCTTTACTGATGATGTTCCCCTTGTAATTTCTTTAACTGGTTTGGAAACACTGTTTGACTCAGGAAATGACTTTCTCATACTTATGGTGGGTCCTGTTGACTTTTAAACAGATTAGACAGGCCAATGAATTTTCTTATTCTGGTTGGCCTAGACCGACGTTCCTCCCGCGACCCTCACCATACCCCATCCAAAAGGGAGATCTTGTCTCTGGGATCAGAACTAATACCTTACCCTGACCTGAGAAAAGGGGAGGTTGGGGATGGTTTTAAGAATATGTCTAGGAATTGGGGGGGGACAATGGCAAGGATCTATACACACTGATAATAATTGATCATCTATTCCCTTCCGCAAACGACTGTTAGCATGGAAATTATATTTTTTGACACGCGATCGGCCTATTGTGGTCAACCCAGATGGCTTTTGCGCTTAAATTACCAATTACCTATTGGAATCATTTTTTTATAAATTTCCTTCTCCAACAGATGGCTGTTTTTTGAATAGTATCTGAATTTAAGTTCTAAAGTACCATCATCTCTAATCTTTATAATACCCTTGCACCTTTTTGGTTTTATAAACTGATCATTTACAAACCTTTCCAACAAATTAATTAGTTCTCCATCGCTCATGGTATCAAATGACTCTATAAGATATTCTTGCTCGTTATAATCATTGAAACAAAACTCTGAGCATTTACCCTTATCATCTAATTTAAAATCAATGTTCGTTTTGATAATGTGATTTCTTTGTTTTGGTAACGTTTTTCTATCGTACCTCTTGACTTTCTTGTAAATGCGCTGAATAGTATCTTCACTATAATCTTTAAGGGGTTTGGTATTATCATAGAACCAAAGTATAATTTCAGCAGGTTTTGGAAAATAATATTGCGATAATTCAATCCCATCAATTTCCTCCCCGTCATCAGCAACAATATGTCTTTTAAAATCAATTCTATTACCAGGTTTTTCCGATAAAATTCTACTTATAGAATTAAATATCTCTTCCATCTCAACTTTCTCAATGCTGTACACTAATATAACAATTATATCAAACGGAAGTCTCCATTATGCAACCCTTTAATCGTACTGTGGAAAATCTATACGAGATCAGAGAAGCTATGGGACTCGATGCCTCCATGGTCACGGGACAATACCTTATGAGTCTGGTCATTTTAAACGACTTGTTACCAGATTTAATGAATTCTAGGTTATAATACTTTTGAACTCAATTGAAATTTACCTTCTCTGGTTGGCCCAAACCGACGATCCTCCCACGCCCCTCTCCATACCCCATCCAACATGGAGATCTCTCTTCTGGGGTTATAAATGATACCTTAACCTGACCTTGGGCAGGGGGAGGTTGGGGATGGTATTACCGCTTTTTAAAATATCTGAAACTGTTTATCGATGTTTCAAAATCCTCCGCCCACAAATATTTTTCGTTATCTCTATAGCTAAGTGTTATCTCAATTCTTTCGTCATAATTGAGAAAATTGTATGTCTGAACATAAACAGGCGGATTGCTCATAGCTTGACGCATATATGCAATCCTGATTGCGGCCATATCATTTATTTTGACAACGCTGATTGTCTCCCAATCCAACAGCTTAAGCTTTCCCTCGCCCAACTTCTTTGCATCCGCCTCAAAACTCTGGCGGTACATTGAATTCAGTTGGTCTAATTCGGATTTTGTTAGAGCTAGTACTTCACGATTACTCAAAAACTCACCTTGATCACCTTTATCAACAGTTATAAGTATTCTTGAGTATTTCGAAACCGCATCCTTATTGAGTTTTGTTGTGCCTTTTGGCTGCAAAGTCAATTGAGGTTTAATGATCTCGATCTTTTTTCGGGAAATTAAGCTATTCCTGAATTCGTCAGTTAATAAAGCAACAAACGAGTCATCGTCTCTCAATTCAATTGTCGGCGGGATTCCTATGCTTCCCAACTCTGATATTTCTATCAAGGTCCAACCCTGAGGAATACCTATTTCTTGACAATGGACTGATACAGGAATAAAAATCAATGTAAGTAAAAGAGAACTGGCAATTGAAATAAGTTTCATTATTAGATTGGGGTTTGTAAGCGGGAACTTACAATGTACAAAAAATGGCAAATAAGGATGTACGA
>CALBTS010000822.1 GCA_937968035.1 uncultured Methanomethylovorans sp. | reverse complement strand
TGCGTATTCCTGTGATTTCGGACACTCAGTCCTGACTAAAGCGGACACTCAGTCCTGCTGAAAACGGACACTTATTTTATCATTCATTTTCGTCCATTTTACTCGTCTAAATTAATCATTTTTATATTTCTTTCTCATCGTGTCGCCATCAAGGTCTATTCTGTGTGAACTGTGAACCAATCTATCGAGGATTGCGTCCGCTATAGTTGGTTCTCCAATAATGTCATACCATTTATTTACAGGTAATTGTGAAGTAATTAATGTCGATCTTTTACCATGCCGGTCTTCAAGTATTTCAAGAAGTATTAACCTGTGAAGATTATCAAGCGGTTTTAGACCAAAATCATCTATTATGAGTAAATCCTGGGTTTCTATCTTGCTTATTTCTCTAATGTAACTTCCATCGGCCTTTGCGATCTTCAGCTCATCAAAGAGTTTTCCACAGTTGCGATATTGAACCTTATACCCTTGCTGACATGCCTGATGGCCTAATGCTGATGAGAGATAACTTTTCCCAAGACCAGTGGAACCGGTAATGAGTAGATTCTGTTTCTTTGCTATCCAGTCACCGGAAGATAATCTTAACATGATGGTTTTGTCCAGATTTCTTTTTTCAATATAGTCTATTTGTTCCATACTTGCCTGGTACCGGAACCGGGCTTGGGTTATCAACCTCTGAAGCTTTCTATTGTAACGCTCATCCCATTCAGCCTGCACAAGATGGGATATTATTTCATCTGTTGTAAACTCATTATTCTTGTTTGTTTCCATCATTTCTCGATAAACCCTTGAAAAACCATGCAGGCGCATCTCATCAAGTTTTTGCATCGTTGCTGTTTGATTCATAATCGTTTAGTGTGTTAAATGATTTATTTGTATATCTCTTTTCCCCTGATGTTTTCATGTAAAGGAAGTTTTAAGTTCATATCAATGTATTCATCTATTTTATGGACATTGTTTTTCAGAGCATTGTCAATAAAGCGGAAGGATATGGTGTTATATTCCAATGCTCTTTTACACACTTTTTCCATTTCTTCCGCTTTATATTTCTTTCCAAGATTCAATACTCCAAGGCAGGACTTAAATGCCTGTTGCGGGTGTTCTTTGCTTTCTATCAATAAACCAATAAATGTTTCGACAGATCCGCCTAAACTCGATGCCCATTTGGTAAATCGCTCTGTGTTCCATCCTTCCACAAATTGATGGGATGAAGGCATATGCTCTTTAATAGTAGTATATCCATATTTATTACGGTTTCTCTTATGTAATGCAATACGGACATTTTCATGGTAGATCTCCACCATTCGGCCTGTATAAACTGTTTTTACCTTCTTGCCGGTAAATTGACAAGGGACACTATAATAGTGCTTATCTTCTTTCAGATAGATGTGATGATGGAACTCAACTCTTGATATCTGGTATTGCCTTATTTCATATCGCTCCGCAGGAAGTGGCTGAAGTTCATTCTTTTCTATCTCATTAAATAACTCGCGCCGGCTCATTTCAAGGCGCTGGAAGGATGCATTATTGACCATCTCTAACCGTTCTCGGATTGACTCATTAAGTTCATGCAGGGAGAAGAATGTCTGATTTCGCAGTGGAGCAAATATTCTCTGGTATACTATTCGTACCGCGTTTTCCACCAGTGGCTTGTCTTTGGGTTTACTGGGACGGGTCGGCAATATTACAGTTCGGTAATGCTTTGCAAGGTCGTCATAAGTGGCGTTTAGCAATGGTTCATAATTGCAAGCTTTGGTAACGGCCGATTTAAGATTATCAGGACATATACCCTTTGTTACACCACCATAATACTGCCAGGCATTCTCATTTGCCCATATCCAGTCTTCCAATTGCTGGCTTTTTACTGCCTCCACATAAATCAACTGACTGGCACCAAGCACTGTCAGGAAGATCTCCGCATCATGGACCTCACCAGTAACCTGATCAACATAGTGCATCTTCTTTCCTGTAAAATCAGCGTAGATCAAATCTCCGGCCTTATGCTCTATGTGCATACCTGCCTTCAATTTGCTCTCCCACATTCTATAATGATGACAGAACCGGGAATAACTAAATCCTTCAGGATTAACCTCCTTGTACTCTTCCCAAAGCAGATAAAGGGTCACACCAACCCGGGCCAACTCCTTTTCGTACTTTGGGAACTCACCACAAAGACTATCATACAGTGGATTAGTCGCTTTATTGCTCTTCTCAAAAAACTCAAAGACCTCTGTGTCCCCCATTTGGATAATTTCCTGGTAGGATAACCCGCTTCGTTTAAACTCAGCCAGGTACTCGCCTACACTTGTTTTACTAATTCCGAGAGCCTCTGCTATCTTTCTTATGCTCAGCTTTAAATCACAGCTTAATCGAAGTATTTCTCTTATTTTTTCCACGTCTGTTCGTTTTCTTGGCATGTAATTTCCTCCTGTTGATTTGGTTGGTAGTTGTTGAATCAACAGAAGTAAAAAAAATTATCGTGGAAAATGAATGAAAACCAATAAGTGTCCGTTTTCAGCAAGAATCACTGTCCGCTTTGAATAGTCCGCCGCTGTTTGTTTCTCGCGTACAGGACTGTCCGTTTTGCTCAGGAATCCCTGTCCGCAATCAGCAGGAATCGGTGTCCGCTTTCAGCAAGAACTGCTGTCCGTTTTCAGCAAGAATATGCAG
>CALBTS010000821.1 GCA_937968035.1 uncultured Methanomethylovorans sp. | reverse complement strand
ATCGGAACGGGAAAACCAGGTCCCATTACAAGGAAGATGATAAAGGCTTTCGAAGTGATCACCCAGAACACTGGTACTCCCATATTTAAAGATTAAAGCCTCTTTATTTTCACTTTTTTTCAAAAACATTAATTACTCATTAAGTTAATATCACATTTACATTATATTATATCATGTTATATAATAGAATCAGAAAAGGTGTTCCCATGGAATCTGCACCAGAAAAAGAAAAAGTGATATTAGAAAACTTAAAGTACCTTAATGACTCTGTGATCGCTATATTACTTCTGATGCCTGTGACGTTAGTCATAGCTTTTGAAGCACTTGACCCTACGGAATCGCTTAAATGGCTTTCCATTGCAACCTGGTTAGTATACATATGTGGGCTATGGTATGTAGCTTCCAGGGTTTTCAAACTCAATGGCAGGATATTAGAACACTTGAAGGAGTGAACCTGTTGGAAAGGGAGCAAAAGGAATTCAGAGAACTAACCTCCTCGGAAGAAGCCCGCCGGATAATCAAAAACATCAAAGTAAATCCCAGGATAGAAACATTACTCCTGGAACATATAAATGGCTGCATTCTTGCAGAAGATGTTTTTTCATTCATAGATGTACCTGCATTTGACAGGTCAGTTAAAGATGGCTTTGCCGTGCGTGCACAAGATACATACAACGCCACAGAAATAGAACCTGTACCATTGATGAAGATCGGCTCGATCGCAGCCGGATGTGTTCCTGATCTTGTCCTGGGTCCCGGAGAAGCTATAGAGATCGCCACAGGTGCACCAATACCCGAAGGTGCAGATGCTGTAGTGATGGTGGAACATACATCTGTAGAAGCTGACAAAATACTTGTCCGGCGGGCAGTGTACATCAACGAGAATATCATGCGCACTGGTGCTGACATCATGAAAGGGGAACGTGTGCTGCGCAGGAATGTACGCATCGGCCCACGTGAGATAGGAGTGCTTGCTTCCACAGGAATCAGCAAAGTAGCAGTAAAACAACTGAAAGTTGGGATAATTTCCACAGGCGATGAACTTGTGCAGCCCGGATCTCAGTTATATGCCGGGAAGATCTATGATGCTAATTCCTATGCAATAGCTGCCAGTGTGGAAGAATGCGGTGCAAAACCAATGATCTATGGAATTGTAAAGGATGACGAACGTACAATGTCTGATGTCATCGACCGTGCATTACAGGAATGCAGCATGGTGCTCACTTCCGGCAGTACTTCTGCAGGTGTGGGCGATGTAATGTACAAGATAATAGACGAGAAGGGTAAGACACTGTTGCACGGGATATCGATAAAGCCAGGAAAACCAGTAGTTATCGGTGTTGTCGAAGATATTCCGCTCATAGGACTGCCGGGAAATCCCACCTCTGCACTGTCCATATTTAATGAGTTCATAGCTCCTCTGATATACGATTCGCTTGAAACTGACCCCCCATTCAGAACAAAAGTTCGGGCAATACTGGGAACAGGCATACGGTCCGAGGGCAGGAAGGAACTGTTCCCTGTGGGCCTGATCAGAGGCAGAGTGTATCCTGCAGATAAAACGTCAGGAGCTATTACCACTCTTGCGGAAGCTGACGGCATCATTGAGATCAGCGAAGAAACAGAGTATCTGGAACCTGGCAAACCAGTAGATGTGACACTTTTCGGAAATATAGCTCCCGTAGACGTCATGGTCGTCGGCGGCCAATGTCCCGGTATCGACCTGCTGGAAGATCTGACCGGAATGAATTTCCGGGTTATAAGTATGGGCTCAAGCCGTGGATTAAGTGCTATGGCCGGAAGTATTGCTGATGTTGCAGGCGTCAACCTGGCAGGGACAGGAGATTACAATCTGGAAGCCATCCGAAACATGAGCATCCGTAACGCCGTCCTTGTGAAAGGGTATCGCCGGGAACAGGGACTTATAGTGCGTCCGGAAAGTAGTATAAAGAACCTTGAAGACCTGATTGGGAAAAAACTGGTGAACCGGAACAGGGGTTCGGGAACCAGAGCATTGCTTGATAAGCTTCTGGAAGAACTTGCTGTTAAAAAAGGCACTACAAGAGCAGAACTTGTAAAGATGGTCCCGGGTTACAACTCTGGCTCAAGGACACACAGATCAGTGTGCGAGGCTGTAAG
>CALBTS010000820.1 GCA_937968035.1 uncultured Methanomethylovorans sp. | reverse complement strand
TAACACCAATTTTATAAAAGGAATATGCAACGTTGATGAGACGCTGAATGAAGTCAATTCACAACTTCCTGTCTCAAATAACTGTTCTGTAATGATATTTGTTAATTGGCTCTGATAAAGCACATTAAACACTATCTCTCCAGCTTTCCATTCCTGAGAGATTTCTTCCTTATAGGCTTTACCCAATCCTTCAGAAATGGTCAATCTAAACCGTTCAGTTGAAATCCTTACAGATATGTTGGGAGGCCCCTCTTTATAACAGGTTAAACTTAATGAATTGCCTCCTGAAGAGTACCCTGTAATATTACCTACTATTTCAATATAACCTGACCTTTTGCTCTTTATGATTTCTTTCTGCAGGTTGTTATGCCATCTGAATATGTCTGCACCTGTCAGATAACTAAAAAGGTCAATGAAATGGATGCCATTGCATGCTAATCCCCAGCTATTCCCAATTATTTCCATTTGGACAGGAGTATCTGGAGTTATTGAAGTTTTAACCTCTTTATAAAAATCATACATCCTTCTTGGGCAGTTAACGAAAGCCTGAGTGTTGTGTTTCTGTAAAAGATCCTCAATTAACTTGTAGTCATTCAAGGCCTGAAACAAGACTTTTTCCAATACTAAATATTTAACCTCTTTAGCTTTTAATAACGACTGAATAACGTGAGCACGAATATCTGCTGTTGTAGCAATTATAGCCAGGTTGAATTTATCTGTGGTCAACTTCTCTATACTACTGCAAAAACTCGTTTGGTGTCGTTCATAGCCGGCAACCGATTCGAATCTCTGCCTTGCAGTTAGTAAGTTAGCCTCATTGGGGTCAACCAAGTATAAATAGCATGGCTCCTTAAGCAACGCCAATGCTTGCAAATGTCTGCTGCCTATTTGACCAGCACCAATAATCAGTATATTTCTTCTCAAATGGCCGTCCACCCCCCGTCAACAATTAGATTATGACCTGTTATGTATTTTGCTTCATCGGAAAGCAGGAACGATACTGCTGGCGCAATATCATCAGGTTTCCCCATTCTTTTCATTGGTGCCTTTTTCTCATATGCCTTTACAAATAACTCTGGCTGATTATTAAAAATACCTCCAGGCGATACGCAATTTACACGAATATTATACTGACCATATTGTGAAGCAAGAAATCGGGTTAGATTAATTAATCCGCCCTTAATTGCCGAGTAGGCAGCAACTGGATTGATGGAAGTGCCCTCATAGATGGTAAAGTCATTACCAACCATGCCATAGATAGATGCTATATTGACGACACTTCCGGAGCTTTGTTTTCGCATTATTTTTAGCACTTGCTGAGTCATGTAGAAGTAACTGTTCAGTTGCCAATCAATATTAGTGCGCCAGGACTCAAGCTTAATGTCTTCGAAGGGCGTCCCCCAGTCTTCCGTATGGGGATAAGCATTATTGACCAAACCGTCGATCCTGCCGAAAGTAGAAATCAGATTTTCTATTGCACTGTCAATAGATTTATTATCTGTAATATCCGTCTTGACTGTACCACTTTTCAAGTCAGTTTCCACCAGCAGATCCATGTTTATACATAATCCACCTTTCTGCTGAATATCCGATACAATAGCTTTACCGATCAGGCCCGATCCGCCCGTCACGATTACAATCTTTTCTTTAAGTGTCATTTGAGACAGATTTTTAGTACTTCGTAAGCTTCATGAATATCATTCATCATTTTTCCTTGATTGCGTTCTTTTATCACAAGGTCTATGAAATATTCCATTTGCCTAAAATAGGTATCCCGAATAGTCTGCTCTGACCTGAATACAATCTCGCTATTATTTGTTATACTATTCCTTAGCAAATCAATTGTATAAGTGTCGTCAGAACATACTAATTCAATCTGACGCTTCTTGTCTTTCCTGAAATAATTAAGAATTATATTAACTGAAAAAGTATTGTACCCCAACAGGTAATTGGCATAGTCAATTGCACTAATTCCCAGAGAAGAGGTACTGCTTTTAAATGAACTTACTGAAACAGGCTTTCCAAAAAGCCAATATACATAATCCAACTCATGAATTAAGTCGAGATGAACACCGCCTCCCTTCTCAGCATTTGAGCTATAAACGTTTCTAAAGTCTAAACCTGGTCTCCACTCAGGCAAAAAGGAACCACAATAAACATTGACCTCATTTACAACTAAATTCTTTAAAAGCTTTTCTTTTAAGTAGACCAAAGAATCAAGAAATCGTAAATTACAGCCCACATAAGTAATCACCTTGGCTGAAAAAATTTCTTTAACCAAAGTGCCACACTTCAAAGTATCTGATAAAGGTTTTTCAATGAATAAAGGACAATTCAAGCTTAATAATTGTTCTATTGCCTCGGTATGTTTAAAGGTGGGATTCGAAATAATTGCAAATGTATAGGGGGCCTTACTCTTTGCTTCGTTGTACGTATAAACAGAAGCCACATTCTCTATCTCTTTCGCAGTGTTTCTGCTTCTTAATGCAACTACTTCTACATTATTATCCAGCTTTAATAAAGCTTTATGATGCTTTGCAGCTACAGATCCGTATCCGATAATAAGAACCTTCATTGCCAAGTAAAATCCAGCTTGTTATTTTCAATCAGGTAAGACAGGAACTCAAAATCAAGGGGATGATCAAGATCAAAACATATATGTGGCATACTCCATATAAGGCTTCGATTTGTGATTGCTGAATTGAAACCCTCTGCGAAAAATTCACGTCTGTATATATAAAATGAGGCATTCAATTCATAAACGGCAGGGGCTTCCTGTCTAGACTTGTAGGTGGTCCCATGCTTAACAAGCCTGCAATATCCCTCCTCATTTATTTCAACCATGTTAAAGTAAGGATTACGGTTGGCAGGGCTTACAGAAAAAATATTATAAGCAGCAGGCGCATTCTCAAGTGTAAGCAGTGCATTACCGATATCAACAGGTGTCCTCAATGGTGAAGTAACATCAAGATCAATAACGAAATCATAGTTTTTACGCTTTACTTTTTCCTCAAATATGAGCAGATCATGAATCACTGCAATCTTTCCTGCACTGTCAGTAGCAAGAAAATCAGGACGCATATATTCTGTTTTCAGACCAAAGTCTTGTGCTACCTTCCGAATTTCCTCACTATCAGTACTCAGAGCAATATCCGCTTTACGAACATTGAGAAACTTTTGTGCGGTCCTTATTGAATAACTTAATAAAGGAAGACCGTTCAAAAGCTTTATGTTCTTACCTGGAATACCTTTTGAACCACCCCTGGCACATATTGTAATAAGAATATTCATCAAAACTTAATATGAGTGATGTCTTTTTGTGCCTTTAGGTAGTCCTCATGTCTGCCAATATCCAACCAATACCCAGCAAGTGCATAAGATGCGACCTTCCTGCCTGCCCTGAGTAGCATTTCTATCAGATCCGTAGCATCAAAGGACTTATGATTTGGAATAAAATTAATAATCTCTTTCTTCATTAAATATATTCCACCGTTTGAATAATATGTATAAGTCGGCTTCTCTCGGAAATTCAGGACATTCCCATTATTTGTTTCCAGAACAGCATAGGGTATATCGACGGCGTATGGAATTGTTACTACAGACAGATCTGCCTCCTGCTTTAAGAAGTCCAGGAAAAAGTGCTCATAATCTATATTTGTTAAAATATCTGAGTTAGCCACCAAAACATAATCATGACTTAAATTTTTAATTAGAGAAACTGCCCCGATGGTGCCAAGAGGTTCTTCTTCATAGACATATTGAATATTGATATTTCTGTTCCTGCCATCACCTCCCCAGTCTTCAATTTGATTGCCTAAATATTTTAGGCAAATCCAAAAGTCATCTATGCCAAAAAGAGCTAATCGTTCAAGATTAAATTCAATGATAGGTTTATCGCCGAGCTTCAGGAGTGGCTTAGGGATTTCATCAGTCAAAGGGCTTAGTCTTTTTCCTCGTCCTCCGGCCATGATAACCGCATCAACAGGCAAATAAGATTTAAGCTCCCTGAAGTTAATAACATTGATGACTTTGTTGTTTTTGTCAATGATGGGAAGTAGCCTGAAATTATTTTCTCTGTATTCAATGACCTTGTTCAGATCATGATCGTCTTTGCGTATAAAACGTGGATGAGATTGAATTATCTCATCTACTGCCTGATCAATCATAATTCCTCTAAGTAATCCTCTCCGGACATCGCCATCTGTAAGCGACCCGACAAGATGATCATCGTCATCAACCACAAAAAGGATTGCATCCTTGGCTAATATTTCAAGACGGGCAAGGGCCTCTCTGATTGTGCTCCCTGTTTTGAGGAGATGTTTTCTGAAAGTATTCACCTCATTTATGGTTTAAGGAAAGTTGTTGTTTGATGATTTGAACTATTGCTGATGCTGTGCCTCCAGTTCCGTAAACTGGTTCTACTATAGTGGTCTCGGTCTTCTCGACAACTTTTACGGCGTTAACAATGTCTCTTTCAGTAATTGGAACTGTCAATATATTTGTGGTTATAATACGACCTTTCTGCCTGTTACCCAAATTAATCACTGGTTTCGAGAAATATGCAGCCTCGACGAATCCGCTTGATGAGTTTCCGAGCATAAATGCACAATGTTTCATTGCAGACAAATAACCTAATGAACCAAATGACTCAACGATAGTTATACTTGGCAATTCTATGGCTGCCTTTCCCAGTTCCTCGCGTATCATTAAACCCATTGTATCAGCGTTGGGCATGGTCACAATGATTTGGTACTTAGTTAGACTTCTCAACGCTTTTATTATTTCTGCAATATGATTCTTGTTAATCTCATATGCAACGGTTTCAGGATGAAAGGTGAACAAAACTGTAGGCCTGGATAAATCAATACTGTACTTCTCCCTAAATTCCGAAATCTCGAGTAGCTTTAACTGTTGGAGGGTGTCAATGCTCAATGCTCCTACATTGTAAACATAATCTTTATTGCCGGTGATTTGCAGAACACGATTCTTGTATTCCTCTGTTGAGGTAAAATGATACTTTGAAAAGCAGGTTATTGAATGTCGGAACGCATTATCTATGGCTCCCAGGGTTGTTTCGCCGCCATGGATATGTGCCATTGGAATGTTAAAAGGTGCTGTCGCCGCCACAGCAGCAAACATTTCATACCTATCCCCCAAGGCAAATAGCAGATTATATTTGTTATTGGCAAAATAGGAGGAAAACTCTCGCAACGTTTCAGCCATTGCTAATGATATATCTTTGGGTGAATCACCTATTTCCAGGTTAACAGGAACCTCACGTACGTTAAAACCATCCTTGTAAATGGTAACAACAGTATGCCCAAATCTGGCCAGTAAGTGAGCACCAAAGGCAATAACATCAGTCTCGAAAAAGGTGTCATCCTTCAGTTTATGCAGAAGAGGAAGATATATACCGTAATCTGCACGGGAACTAGTCAAGATCCCAATTTTCATTTTTTCAGATGATCCCATGAAAGTAAGGTATCTGCTTCAAGTGTAACCGAAAGAGTGCGACCTATAACGTTATCTATTTCCATTGGGGAGATGCCGCTTCCCGGGCGTTTCATAACCAAATGATCTGATGTAAGGATGGTACCGGAGGTGGTTCTGGCCTTGAGGTGAATACTTTTTCTCGCAACTGCAATATTTGGCCTTTCAGAATCACTTGCCGCTTTTATACCGTTACCGCTCATTGCCAGTTCAATATTTCTGATAGCAGTAACCATTGATTTTAGCTCAGCGGGTTCTAAGGATGCTTTATGATCAGGTCCTGGCAGAGTACGATCAAGAGTAAAATGCTTTTCAATTACCATTGCTCCTAACGCTACTGCAGCTATTGGAACCTCAATACCGAGCGTATGATCTGAATAGCCGACTTCTACATCCAACTCATCCCGGATTGTCAGCATGGCTTTTAAGTTAACATCCTCCATAGGGGTAGGATACTCTGTATTGCAGTGTAAAACAGTTATTTTCTGCTTATCCAGCTTCTCTTCTAAAAGAACTGCAATTGCAGCTTTTACTTCTTCCAGATTAGCCATACCTGTGCTCAGAATCACCGATTTGCCTTTTTTGGCAATATGCTGGAGATATGGTTTATTGGTTATTTCACCCGATGGAATTTTAAAAACTTCCATTCCAAGCTGTTCAAGAAAATCAACGCTTGCTTCATCAAATGCTGATGATAAGAAACTAATTCCTTTCTTTTTACAATAACCCTTAAGCTCAATATGTGCCCCTTCGTCAAGTTCAAGCTTCTTCAACATTTTAAACTGTGATTGATCTGCTTCCCCTGTATTTTTATTCTGATAATCAGCTTTCATTGCAGATTTTGAAACCAGATTTTTTGCCTTGAAGGTCTGAAATTTAACAAAATCTGCCCCCGCATCAGCGGCTGCGTCGATTAACCTCTTCGCAAGATCAATGTCACCATTATGATTAACACCCGCTTCGGCAATAATGATGATTTCTGATTTAAAGTCTTCTGTTGTCACAATATGTACCTGGTGTATTTAGGTCCGTCAAAACTCTTGAACCGGCAGAAATAATTACTTCGTCACTAATAGATATATTGTTTGTAAGTACTGCATTGCTACCAACGAAGCATCGATCGCCAACTTTAGTTTGCCCGTTGATGATTGCTCCGGTTGAAATGTGGCAAAAGTCACCTACAATAGCTTCATGTTCAACTAAAGCTCCGGAATTGATAATACAGTTAACACCTATATTAGCCTCTGCGTTAATAATTGCCTTGTGCATTATGATAGTTCCTTCTCCAATTGTTGCAGACTTGGATACATAGGCATTTGGAGATATAATAGCAGGCAAACTACCGCCACCGTTTTTAACCATGCTATATAACTTAGCCCTTTTAGCAGCCGACTTTATCTGTCCAACAGTGATCAGGTAATTGTTAATTGTCTTTAACAATATAATAAAATCATCATCTGTTCCAATGATTTCATAACCTAAGATCCTTTCACCAACTTTTTCTGGTGCGTCCAAAATACCAACGATTTGGTATTCCTCTCCTTGTTCAATTACATCAATGCATGACTTGCAGTGACCACCGCCACCGATAAGTACGATTGGTTCTTTCATTTTTCTGGAATTACACTGCTAGGTAAATTTACAAGCCTGTCTGCTATCCATTCTGAGTTAGTCACATCTCCTCGTTGTGCATTGGAAAACATTGGCAATCGACTTATTAGCTCCCATGCAGGTCTGGTCATAACACCATGTTCATTACTGAATTTTAGGAATGCATCGCGCTCCTTTTTATCCTTTAACAAAATGCTGTTTAGCCAATAATTCGATTCTGAATCTAATGGCTCTTTGATGAATTCAATTTCAGTACCAGAAAAGAAATTAGAGTATTCATCAGCTATCCTTCGTTTTATTTGAACAAAAGATTTAAGCTGTTCCAGTTGTGCAAGCCCCAGGGCTGCATTTAAATTAGGCATACGGTAATTATAACCTACTTCATCATGCCTGAATTCCCATGCATGAGGTACCTTTGCCTGTGTTGTAAGATGCTTGGCTCTTTTTGCTAATTCCTCATTCTTGAAGAGCAGCATACCTCCGCCACCAGTTGTAAGGATCTTATTACCATTGAAACTTAAAACTCCTATATTTCCATAGATTCCAGTATGTCGTCCCTTGTAAAAACTTCCCAGACTTTCTGCGGCATCTTCGATAACTTCAATATTGTATTGATTGCAGATCGTAACGATCTGGTCAATTCTGCAAGGATGCCCAAAAGTATGCATTGGAACACAGGCTGAAATTCTTCTTTTAGTAATTTTATTATAGCATCCGGTGGAAGTCAGGACTGTTGAAGTCTTTAAAAATTCGCTTAAAGCATCCGGGCTCAAACCAAGTGTCTCCCGGTCAACATCCAGGAAAACCGGATGTGCTCCTGAGTATGCTATGGCATTTGCGGTTGCAATGAAAGTTAAGGGTTGGGTGATAACCTCATCATCTCTTTTAACACCTGCCAAGATCAGAGCCAGATGTAATGCATTGGTGCCATTTACACAAACCACAGCTTTGTCAGCACCCGTATACTCAGCAATTTTTATTTCAAACTGATCAACAAACTTACCTACAGAACTTACATAAGTTGAATCAATACATTCATTCAGGTACTTCTTTTCATTTCCACGAAAGACTGGTTCATGCAAGTAAATCGGACCTACTGGTTTTCCATAAAGAAGTCTAATAAATTTTAGTGTTTCACTTAAGGATTTTCTCATTTTATAATGTTATGTTTTGTTCTGTGTGATAAAGGTTAACACAAACTAATAAATTCTTATGCATATTAAAAACACAGCCGTACTTTTATAATTTAAATAATTTTTGCATAATATCTTCTTGCAAATGTCAATATCTCTACTTCTATCACTCATTCAACCTTAATAGATAATTCAGAGATTAACGTCAATTAAAATTGGTTTTACTATTCATAACCTGAGGAGGTATACTTCGTAAACCATGCACAAAATCTTTCTAAACCAACTTCGAGGTTTACCTCAGGTATGAATCCACAGTAGTTGAAAATTTTTTCAATATCTGCGAAAGTAGTACTCACGTCACCGAGCTGCATTGGTAAGTATTCAATATCAGCTTTACGAGCCAAAATCTGCTCAATATTCAATACAAGTTCAATAACAGTTATCGGGTGATTGTTACCTATATTCAACAATATTGGAGGTTTCTCTGTATCAACCTTGGCCAAAACCCCCATAACACCACTGATTATGTCATCAATAAAGGTGAAGTCCCTTGTGAGTTTACCGCCAGCATAGACTTGTATCTGACTCCCCTTTAAAATCGCCTCGGTGAACTTCCAGATAGCCATGTCAGGTCGGCCCCATGGACCGTAGACAGTGAAGAAACGGAGCCCGCTTACAGGGATCCTGTATAGATGACTATACGTAGAGGCCATCAGTTCATTACTCTTCTTAGTGGCAGCATAGAGGCTTACAGGGTGATCAACGTTGTCCTCCTCGCTGAAAGGAACCTTCACATTATTGCCATACACACTAGAGCTACTGGCATAGAGAAAATGCTTAACCGGATAATTTCTGCAGGCTTCAAGGATATTGAAGAAACCAACTATGTTGCTTTGTATATATACATCTGGATGATCAATACTGTACCTGACCCCGGCCTGAGCAGCGAGATGAACAACGTAGTCGAACTTTTCATCGGCAAAGAGCTTCATCATGCCATCCTTGTCCTCAAGGTTCATCCTGATAAAACGATAATTCGGGTACTTTGCGCTCCGAGTTATCCTGCCCCAACCGACTTCATCCCTTTCAATGCCTGCCTCGTTCAGCCGTGCATACTTGAGGTTGACATCATAGTAGTCATTGATGTTGTCAAGGCCGACAACCTCCTCTCCCTTCTCAAGAAGAGCATTGGCCATGTGAAAGCCGATGAAGCCGGCCGTACCTGTCACTAAGTATTTTGCCATAATAAAGTCTGAGGTCTAGAGGTCTAAGGTCCGAAGGTCTTGACTGGCAAAGAAATTCAGCATAACTTTATAGGTGTGAAAGTTAAACTAAACCTAAAATGTCATGAAATCAAAATTTCTCACCCTCGACTGGAAGGATTTTTCAAGGGGTCTTATGATCGCCTTTCTGACCGCTGTTCTAACAGGTGTAATAAACATCCTTGATACCGGGTCTGTGTTTACCTGGGTAACCCTAAAGCCAGTGCTGATTGCAGGTATCTCTGCAGCATAGATCGGAAGAGCACACGTCTGAACTCCAGTCACCGAATACGATC
>CALBTS010000819.1 GCA_937968035.1 uncultured Methanomethylovorans sp. | reverse complement strand
ATCGTATTCGGTGACTGGAGTTCAGACGTGTGCTCTTCCGATCTTATTTTTTCCATAATGGTTTTAGTCAGAACCATTGATACTTTTGCTCCTTTACTCAACGCATCTAAAAATGATGTCGGAAACATAGGAGGCAAAAAAGGCATAAATATCATTATGTCCCTGGCAGTTGCAGCCGTTTCTTTGAGTTGTTCAGGAGCATCAAAAATATCATCCAAGTCATATACGTAAATTGTACTGTTCTTAAGTTCGCCAATTCTTTGATATAAATCAGAAGGAATGGCTGTAAGATCGCTGTTTTCCCAGAAATCAATATCCTTTTCTATCAGTTCAGCGGTATCAATAAAATCTTCCAGGTTTTCAAGGTACAACTTTCCAATATTCGATAAAGTGTAGAGTCCATCCGATTCAAGTATGATACCCGTTTTAACCAGCTTCTTGATCTCAGGAACGATCAATCTGGAGGTAACTCCAAAAAATGATTTTATTTGTTCAATGTCTTTTGGTCCTTCTCGTAGATAAGACAGTAGAGTCATCCTCTTTTCCGAGAGCCAGACAAAATTGATCTGTGAAGCTTGCATATCCATCGCTTAACTTGAATTTCAGATAATGAGAAAACCTGACATTCAGTTTTTTATATAATATCAGTTAAGTGAAAATTGTTTGTCCTATATAAATACTTCGTCTTGGGCATGGACCTTGTGCATAAGCATCAGATAGCTGCAAATGTGGGAATGACATGCAGTGTTATTGAAATCCAGACAAATCAGTAAAAGTCTTACGTAGCAGCATGCTCTTTCCTATATAATAACAGTTGAATGATTTTACTAACGGGTAATACGCGTTGACGATTTTAAAAAAAGACTCCAAACATTGATCTGTGAATCTGGTGATCTTATGGATAGAAACGAAATTTTATCAAGAAATGTTCAAGAAGTTGTTACAGAAGATGAATTAAATGCTCTGCTTGCTAACAAGACAAATCCTACTGCATATGTAGGTTACGAGCCCAGCGGTAAGTTACACATGGGGCATGTACTGACTGTGAACAAGCTGTTAGATCTGCAAAGAGCAGGCTTTGAGATTACAGTGTTGCTGGCTGATCTGCATGCATATATGAATCAGAAAGGTACTTTAGAAGAAATAAAGAAAATAGCTGAATTTAACAAAAAATGCTTTATTGCACTTGGTCTAGACCCTGAGAGAAAGAACTTTGTTTATGGTTCAACGTTCCAGATGGATCCGGAATATATGCTCAATGTGCTGAAGCTTACACGTCTTTTTTCCCTGAACAGGGCACGAAGGAGCATGGACGAAGTTGGCAGGAATATGGATGATCCCAAGGTGTCCCAGATGGTCTATCCAATGATGCAGGCTGTTGATATTGCCATGCTTGGTGTGGATGTGGCAGTTGGCGGCATCGACCAAAGGAAGATACATATGCTTGCACGCGAGGGTCTACCTTCCATTGGCTATAAATCTCCTCTCTGTATCCATATACCAATCATTCTTGGCCTGGATGGCAAGAAGATGTCTTCTTCGAATGAGAACTACATTTCAGTGGATGATTCCAAAGAAGAACTAAAGAGCAAAATGAAAAAAGCATTCTGCCCGGTGGGGGAACTAGATGATAATCCTGTTATGCAATTATTCAAGTATCATATATTCCCCAGATATGATGAGGTTCTCTTCAAAAGGCCGGAGAAATATGGTGGGAACACCAGTTGTAAGGACTACTCGGAACTTCAGCATTTATTCTCAAGAGGAATGCTTCACCCTCAGGATCTGAAGGAAACTGCAGCCGAATATCTTGACTCTATACTTGAGCCCGTTCGAAAACTGTTAGTTTGATCCAGTGACATCTTATGTTATTATCTAGGTAAAATATATACTAACTCAACAATTGGCTCATTTGAGCCTTTGATTTTATGTTGTAAAGTCTTACCAGCCTTTCCTTTGATAAGGGAAATATTTTGATATACTTGACGAGAAAATTGAGTTTGCCCACAAGATGATAAAAAGAACTAAAGCCTTTAAGCTCCGTTAAAAGACGAGAAAGGCAAACAATGTATGAAATTACAGAATTTTTATTAATGGGGATCTTTCTCGGCTTCGCTTCAGGCATTTCTCCAGGACCACTTATGACAATTGTAATTACCGAAACTCTTCAACATGGATCAAAGGAAGGGTTCAAGGTTGCTGCTTCCCCTTTGATTACAGACCTCATTATAGTGTCCTCCGTTATGTTCATCCTGCTGCATTTAGATAAACAGAATTCTGTAATTGCTCTTATCAGCCTGTCAGGTGCATTGTACCTGACACACCTTGGAATTGCTTCTCTAAGAAATAAAAGTATCAATCATGATGTCAGTGGTCTAAAGAAAGGTTCCCTCAGGAAAGGTGTTTTAGCCAATTTACTGAACCCTCATCCTTATCTATTTTGGATTACCATAGGTGGTCCTATTCTTTTCAAGACCCTTGAAGTCAATGTATTGGCAACCTTCCTATTCATTTCTGGATTTTATGTTTTTCTAGTGGGCTCAAAGATCATGATTGCATTCATTGTGGGAAGGTATAGGTCTTTCCTAAAAAACAAGTATTATCTTTATACTATTCGTGGTCTGGGACTTGTTTATCTTGTGTTCGCCTTATTTTTCATTGATCAAGGTCTGAAACTGATGGGTTTGTAGATCTAAGGCAATATCATTTTTACCATTAACTTACGAACTAATTTTACTATCATTATTCAATTAGTTCTGCTTTCCATCAGCATACATCCTTATGAAATATAATTGTAAAATATAGAAAAGTTAGTTATTCAACAATAGTTGTTCTGGCAATTGAAAGATTAGCATGGATGGTATTACTGAAGCATTTATCCTCTGCAAAAGCATGGAACACCTGTATTCGGTGGTAGCTGGTGTAATTCTCATGATTTTACATACACATGACCAGAGTGCTGACAATTGAAGCGTCCTTTTTCCTATATATGATAAGTTAATACGTTTTATTAAGCAACAGTTTGGGGCTACAAGTCCCAAAGTAAGCTTCTGGAGAATCAAAGTTCCGAATAGTGGATACTTTGGATGTTGTGTTAAAGAAGGAGGTTCAAAAATGGCTAAAGATGCGATATTGAAGCAATTGGCAGAATGCATCGTCGATTTTGACGAAGAAAGTGGGTTGGAAGCAATTGAACAAGGTCTTGCCGAAGGGCTCAGTCCGGTGGAAATGATTGAAAAAGGACTTTCTACAGGGATGCTGGAGGTCGGTACAAGTTTTGAAGATGGGGAAGTTTTTCTTCCGCAAGTTATGCTGGCATCGACCCTGATGACAAAACTTGTAGCTAAATTACAAGACAATATCCCGGCAGATGAAAAAACGGAAAGTGGTGGAAAGGTAGTACTTGGAACTGTGGAAGGAGATGTCCATGACATTGGGAAGAACATAGTTAAAGTTCTGCTTCAGGCCAATGGGTTCGAAGTTTATGATCTTGGCAGGGATGCCCCCCTCACCTCATTCATAGAGAAGGCTCAGGAAGTTGATGCTGATATTGTTGCATCGTCTGCATTGATGACAGGTACCATGCAATTCCAGGCTACAATTGAACAAATGCTCAAGGACGCTGGACTGCGTGACAAGGTAAAAACAATGGTTGGGGGAGCACCATGTACAGAACATTGGGCAGCAAAGATCGGCGCAGATGCTTACGCTGAAAATGCCAGTGAAGCTGTGCTGAAAGCTCGTGAGCTGATGAGTCACTAATATTAAGAGGGATGGAAATGGCCACAAAATATTATACAAGAATGGGTGACGGCAGACGCGTAGAGATGACAAAGGAAGAACTCAAAAAGGAAATAGAGGATGGAGCGAACAATGGCGCTACGAAGGGCAAGGTTCCTGGTCTCACCGAAGATGAGCTGGATCATCTGCTTGAAATCTTCCTTTCCCAGGAAAGAGTTGTAAGCGTCCGCCCTGAAGACCTTATTGTCATGAGCACGGATGTTGCTCCTGATACTATCCTTATGAACTACAGTGAGTATGGTGGCGTAGGAGTTCCAACAGACACCGTGACAGCAAACATGATCGCAGAAAGGGTCACTGGTCTGGACTGTGTGCAGAATGCATTCCGTGGAGGAAATGCAAAAGGAACAAATGTCTCAGCAATACAGATCCAGCAGGAAATAGAAGCCCTACTGATGAATTCCATCAATCCGCTCTTTTATGTATGCATGCCTAACTTTGGAGCTTATTACAAGCCGGATGGTCCGTTCGATAACTGTGGCGATCTTATGGCAGCCGGGAAAATAGAGGAAGCAAGGAAAACATACGAAGCTATAATCCCAAGCTCTGTAAGAGATCTCACTTTCATTGCCAAAAATGCAGCAAGTGTTGGAGCAGATGCCATTAACATCGACACAGCAGCGGCAGCAGGCGATGCAGAGTTCCTGGGCGTACTAAAGGCAACAGAGAAGATAAAAGAAGAAACTGAAATGGCAGTTGCCATCAACATGGCAAATCACTTTGTACTGGGAATGCACGGGGAAGTCCAGTACGATGGCAAGACCCTTGCAGGAATGATGCCTCACGACCAGGCAAAAGTTGTAGAGAAATCCGGAGCAACCATTTTTGGCCCTGTTGTGAACACCAATACCAAGAAATCCGTTGCATGGACCGTAGCAAAGACAGTAACTGTAATGAAAGAATGCTCAAAACAGTCAAATGTTCCTATACATCCCAACCTCGGTATGGGCGTATGCGGTGCACCAATGGCAGAGATACCACCGATAGATGCGGTTTCAAGAGCTGCGAAGGCTTTAGTGGAGATAGGCCGCGCTGATGGTATATAGTGCGGGCTTGGGGATCCCGTTGGGTTCCTCATAACAAACGAAATGTCCGTAGGAATGCACGGTATAAGGACTGCTGGTGATCTTGTAATGAGAATGCAGCTTAAAGGCATGCGTCTGAAGGAAGCAAAGGAATACGTTGCCAAGAAGCTTGGAACAGATGTGTTCACTCTCTCGGATGAATATGCAATGAAAGAGATTAGGGAAGAACTTGGCATTGGAACTATCAATGCTGTTCCCGGTCAGCCCAAGGGTCTGAAGGCAAAGGCAAAGATTGCCGAGCTGCTTGATATCAAGATCCCCTGTGTGGAATTGCTGAGGTGAAGCAAGTTTAGACATCGAATGAATATATTGCTTTGACTGGAATTGTAAGCATAAAAACTTTAAATCCGTTACCTCCTATTATGAGGCTCAATTGTGCGGTCAAAGCAATAATATTCCAAGGAGTTGTGTTTCATGGATACAAGTTTGGAAAGTATAATCAAAAAAGAAAACAAGAACCGCATTACATGGGGTTTTATCATTGCATTTCTCTGTGCAGTTCTATGGGGTTTTGCATATGTGGCTTTTACCATGCAGTGGATAGTCCCACCCTTTGGTGATATGTCTGCATTTCCCGAAGGTGCTATGGGAATGATGGTTGCCACAGCTACAATGCTCACTTTTCAGGTAGCTCTTACTGTAATCATTCTGAGTATTTTTTATCTTGGTGGGACTGGAAAATTTGGAGATTTCCCCAGAACTGTTTCTCATGTTAAAATTTCTAAATGGTATGCCTTTGCTGCTGTGCTTGGTGGACCAATCGCGATTTATGGTACAACCCTGGCAATTGGTTATATAGGTGCTGCGTTTGCCGCTTCAGCGGCACTTCTGAGTTCAGTTATCGGCGCTTTTGTTGCTAAGTTATGGTATGGAGAAAATATCACCAAGAGAGCATGGACTGGAATATCTATCATGGTCATTGGTGGTGTATTCATTCTGAACCCTCCACAAACAATTGCAGAAATTACCAACCCAGCAGCTCCCGATGGCCTGTGGCTGGGCTACCTGGGAGCCATTGCTTCATTCATAGGATGGGGCATCGAAGGTGCGGTTGCGGGACGTGTAATTGATCTGACAGATTCGGACACGGGGCTTCAGACCCGATTCTTCTCTGAACTGGCTATCTGGCTGGTTATAATATGGCCTATATATGTCCTTATCATAGGGCCTGGTGCTGTGTTTACGGCTCTCAGTGCTGCTCTTGGAAGCCCTTCATTCCTGATCTGGACTTCACTTGCAGTTCTAACCGGTAATTTCTCATATGTATTCATGTGGAAGAGCTATCCTCTGATCGGAGTTGGCCGAGGAATGAGTGTTTCAACTCTCTATGTGCTGTTTGCCATAATTGCACTGTATGTGTTCATGGGAATTCCTACTGCATGGTGGGTAGTCCTTGGTGCCTTGATAGCAGTTGTTGGTATCTTCGTCATGTATTGGGATAGTGGTGAGTCATTACTGGAATCTACCCGATCTTCAGCTGAATAAAGAGTTACAGAGTTTAATGAGGTGACTATAAAATGGCAAAATTACCTATGAAATCGAGGCTTGCTCAGATTCTCTACGAACAAAAAGAAGCATGGGACTATGAACTGATAAGCAAACTTCTTGCAGAATATGGGAAATCAGGCGACTATTGGAAATGGATGGCCCGCTTCTGGATGGCCGAACTCTCTTGTGGTGGCATATTCAACATTGTTGATGTTGCTGCTGATGATGGTAAGCACTTTGCAAAGGGAAAGGTACTGTACAGGTACAACCTGACAGATTTTGGAAAAACACGTGTCAATGAACTTCTGGGGGCATGAGATATGTTTCATATAGAAGGTGTTTGGGCATTTGCAGGAGCAGATTATGTATATCTCGCACTGGTCTTGTTCCTGGATTTACTGGCACTCTACATAGGACGTACTTTCACTAAGAAAATATGAGCGAAGTTGGAGGATGAAGTGTATTCATCCTCCAAAGGAAGGAGGTAGAAAGTATGGATAATGATCTTGAATTGGTAATCAGGAATGAGAACAAAAGCCGTGTAAGGTGGGGCTTTATCTGGGCAATAATCTGTGCTGTGCTCTGGGGCCTAGGATATGTAGCTCTCTCCATGCTGTGGATAGTTTCGCCATATGGAGAATGGTTAATATTTCCAGAGGGGTCTGCAGGTTACCTTGTGGCGACAGTTGTGATTACCGCTCTTCAGGCAATAACTTTCTCAATCATATTATCTATCGTATGGGTTGGAGGACACGGCAAACTTGCAGACCTTCCAAGAACTATCAAATTCTTTAAAGTATCCAAGTGGTATGCCCTTGCCGCAGCTTTTGGTGGACCGATAGCAATATTTGGTTCAACTATAGCGATAGGGTATGTAGGTGCTGCATTTGCTGCATCTGCCGGTCTTCTTTGCAGTGTGGTGGGTGCAATAGCAGCTAAAGTGTGGTATGGGGAGAATATAAGTAAGAGAACATGGGTTGGAATATTCCTAATAATTATTGGAGGCGTGTTCATATGGAACCCATCTCAGATGATGGCTGAGATCATGAATCCTGCGGCTCCGGAGGGTATCTGGATAGGGTATCTGGGAGGACTTATGTCTGCCATAGGATGGGGTATGGAAGGAGCTGTTGCTGCACGTGCTCTTGATGTCACAGATGCGGATACTGGATTGGTTGTCCGCTTTATGTCTGAATCACTTATATGGATCTTCATACTCTGGCCGGCATCAATGCTTGTCTTTGGAGTCGAAACAATGGTAAATGTGATAGTTGCTACGTTTTCCAGTCCATCTTTTCTGATATGGATAACTATAGTCAGTCTGTCATTGGGGCTTTGCTATATTGCACTCTATAAATCTTATCCTCTCATAGGGGTAGGTCGTGGATTGAGTGTTTCAACCCTTTATGTCCCTTTTGCCATTGTTAGCTTGTACATATTCATGGGAGTACCGATAGCCTGGTGGCTTGCTCTTGGTGCATCTATCGCAATTGTTGGTACTTTTGTGATGTACTGGGAAAGCGGTGATTCACTGCTTGAATGTACACGTGACTGTAAACCCGCACTAGACGAATTGAAAAGGTAATGAAGACAAGGAAATAGAAGTAAATTTTCCATTAAGGATGAAAATTACAATGGAGTGCATAAATAAGCATTCCATTTCCAATCTAAACAGCTGAAAGGCTGAAATCACGTCAATAGAACTCTGCAATAGCAGAGATGATCATTGAATAATATTAGAGGTGAAAAAAATGTCAAATGGATTCAAATTCGAACTCTTTGATAAAGAAGGTATAGAGGCCATTCACCAGACCACACTTAAAGTGCTGGCTGATCCGGGAATCAGAATATCTCATGACTATGCTAGGAAGGTTCTCAGGGAAAATGGTTGTGATGTGAACGAAGAAACAAAAGTTGTCAAGTTCCCGGAAGAACTTGTGATGAAAGCAATAGAAACAGCACCTTCATCATTCAACTTATATGGACGTGATGAAAAGAATACCGTGAACCTGACAAGCGATGGAAAGAAAGTAAACTGGATCAACTTTGGTATAGGAACTAAAATGTCCGACTATAAGGGGTCTAACAACTATGAAGTAAGGGCCAGCACTCTGGAGGACCTTGCAAACATAGCCAAGGTCGCAGACTGGGCTTCAAATATTAGTTACCTTTGTTCTCCTGTTTCTGCGATGGACCTTGCCGAAAAACCGGTATCAAGGACTATGCATGAAGTGATGACCATTCTGGAGAACACTTCAAAGCATCTTCTTGCAGATCCTGATCCGACAAGGGGAGAAAATTACTTTGAGCTTATTAAGGCATTCTATGGTGGAGATGAAGAAGAAGCTCGTAAGAAACCATTAATTACATTGGGTAGCTGCCCCACCAGTCCCCTGGAACTTGATTATGTAATCTGCGAGATGGCTCTCCAAGCTAGTAGGTACGACATGCCCATGATGGTCCTGAGCATGGCTATGAGTGCAGCATCATCACCTGTGCATATAGCAGGAACGCTTGTGACACACAATGCCGAAGTTCTTGCTGGCCTCGTGGTAACTCAGCTTTTCAAGCCTGGTCATCCCACTTTATATGGCAGTTCCACAACTTCTTTCGACATAAAAGGAGGCACTGCTCCCGTAGGCTCTCCAGAATTGGGAGTTATAAGCGCAGGAGTTGCAAAGCTGGCACAGTACTATGGTCTGCCGTCCATTGTTGCAGGCTCGTAGGGAGATTCCAAAGTACCTGATGCTCAGGCTGGGCATGAGAAAACCATTACAGGTATTATCCCTGCATACGCAGGTGCCAGTGTAATATATGGTGCAGGTATGCTTGAACTCGGTATGACCTTTTCACTTGAACAGCTTGTGATGGACAACGATTTCATAAGCATGATAATGAAATCCAGGGACGGTGTCCCTGTGACAGAAGAAACACTTGCATATAAAGCAATTAGAGACACAGGATTTTGTGGTCACTTCCTTGCGCACAAGACCACATTGAAGAATATCAATCTTCCATCTCATTCTGCCATAATTAACAGGCAGATGTACGGGGACTGGGAGAGAGCCGGTTCAAAAGACCTTGCAAGTGCAGCACATGACAAAGTAACAGACATACTGCAAAACCATCAGGTAAAGCCAATTGATGCTGATATCCTTAAAGAGATGAAGGCTATCGTTGCGAAAGTTGACAAAATGGTCGCAGGAAATTAATTAGCCCCCTTGTAGACATCTCACTCAGCGAAGGCTTTTAAAGCCTTCTTTTCATTAATGCCAAGGTTTATGGTCATCCCCACTAAAAGTACAGCCAGAGAACAGTATTTTTGAACAGATCTCTTTGTATATCGGTGTAAATTCTCCATGGAGTAAGCTTTCTTCGCCAATTTGAATATATCCTCAATGATCGATCTTACCTTTCTGAAGT
>CALBTS010000818.1 GCA_937968035.1 uncultured Methanomethylovorans sp. | reverse complement strand
TCCCACTTTTTGGCTACTTTTGCCTTGAAAACGATGAATAAAATGCTTTACGTTAGCGTTCATGCAGTTGAGAGGCCCTAAGTTCAATAATCAAAATTGATATGAATACAGAATCAAGCTCATATAAAAAGTACAAACAATTTTTTGAGAAAAATCAAAACAATCAGGATGATTCTTTTTTTTATTCACTTAAAGATTTTCTTGATTTTCATGCTTTAGAAACACTAGGTCCAAATGTAATCACTGAGCTTTCTTTTCGAGAAAGTAAATTTGATTCTGATGGATTTATGGAGACTCTTGGTCAAAATAGACAAAGAATCAATAAAATAACTGCTAATTATTTATATCACAGATGGATAAGACTTATTTTAATCAAAAAATATTCAAAGGATGAGTTTGATAAAATCAAAAGCATACCATTGGTATATCTACCTCAAGTAAAAGAAGGCCCTAAGGCTATTCTAACCACTCAAGGCTCTTTAGTTTGCTTCAGTCAGTGGTATAATGATTTATTGTCAGGTACATTCCAGACAATAGTGAAAGCTAGTAAATTTAGTTCCACAAAAACAAAAACACCTCAAATATCCTACGAAGAAGCTGCAGATAGAATTATTATGGGAGCTAAATTTTTTATTAATGATTTCGAAGGAGAATTACCTTCATCTCTTAATTTGGAGCCTTCTCATATTTATCTTAGTGACTTAATCAATAATTATTTACAAATGTTTATTTTATCACATGAATACAATCATATTTTATTAGGCCATTTGAATAACTATCATAAATATGAGATATCACCTTCTGAAAAATTACAAATTGAAATTGATGCTGATATTAAAGCCGCCACTATATTGAAGTTGCCAAATAATTCTAATGAGAACATTCAACAAAATTCACTTTTATTAAGTAGTATTATTTCACATTACTTGGTGACCGATTTGTGCAATAAAATAATCTATCGTAGAAGCAAACCCTCAAATACCAGTGAGGAAAGGTTTTCAAAAATAATTGATTTTTTCACAAATGATTTAAAAGAAATCCATACTATACCTGAGATAAAGATTTTTGATATTGCCTTGGAAAAGGTTTAAATTATAATAATTATGAGTAATAAAATTGAAATATATTATAAAGAGATGGAAGACAATTCATTGCCAAACCATCTTGAACGTGAAGGACTAACCTGTTCGTATCCACAAAATGGATTAGGCTTTGATTTAATGACACCTGAGATTCTTGTTATTGGTTCAAATATCCTAATAACTGTTATAAATGCATTATTCACTTTCCTGAAAAGTAAGCAGGGAAAAAAGATAGTAATAAAAGGTAAAAACAATTGGCAGATAGAGGTTCCTGCATCCTCAACAAAAGAAGAAATTGAAGAATACATCAAATTAGCAAATAGTAATGATGCAAAACAGATTATAATAATAGATAAATGATTAAAATGTACATAACATAAAATGCACGAAACGCTAACAATGTGTATAATTCATAAGGGTTTCAGAGGTTTTCGAGCGGCATCACCCGCATCAATTTTGGGTGGTAATTTGATAGGTTTGAAGCCCGCATTCCCTTACGAAATCATACACTAAACGTTGGGTGCAATACTAAGAGACAGACAGACTGCAAGTTCGTTAGTAACTTTTGAAAACTAAAAAATAAGGATAGAAGGATTTTAAGTACCTTTGCAAAAAAATAGGACATTTTGATGAAAAAAATAATAACAGATAAAGCGATAAAAAACAGACAATATTGGATTGAAGAAATCCGAAATTTGAGTGGTAATTTTGGAGATGACTCCGACAAATTAGAAAAGGAATTAGAAACAGAAATCAAAAAAAATGGAATATCTTCTTTGATTGACCATTTACGTCTTTGTGGTAATATTCCTGAAAGTTATGGACACGACACGAGTGAAGAAAAACTTTACTCAAAATACACAGATTGTTTGCTTTCTTTAGCTTATTCTTCATTAGGACTAAAAAGTTTAGTGTTAAAAGAGAGAGCACAGATGCCGCAGATGTTGAGGCTTTCGCTAAAGATTACAGCTTTGTTGCAGACGCAAAGGCATTTAGACTTAGTAGGACTGCTAAAAATCAAAAAGACTTTAAAGTGCAAGCTATGCACGGCTGGAAACGTGGGAAACCTTATGCAATGGTGGTTTGTCCAATATATCAACTGCCAACCTCTTCAAGTCAAATTTATCAGCAAGCTACAACACAAAATGTGTGTATTTTTACATATTCACATTTAGCATTACTTCTTTCATATTCGCAAGTTGAAGGACAAGTAAAAGCACAGCAACTTTTAAAGAAAATATTTGAAACGATAAAAGCTCTAAATCCCTCTAAAAATGCTACTGATTACTGGTTGGCGGTCAACAAAACAATTCTTTCTTTTTCAAAGAAAATCCAACCAATATGGGATATCGAAAAAGGAGTAGCAACTGAGAGTATTTCAATTGCAAAAGAAGAAGCACTAACATTTTTAGCCCAAGAAAGAGAAAAAATAATGCGAATGACCCATAAAGAGGCATTGAAGGAACTTATAAAAGTTCACAAAATTGAAAGCAGAATTAAAACAATCAATGCAATTTCGGACAATGGTTTGTTTACATTAAAATAAGGAAATATAACATGGACAAATATTTAAATAAAATAGTAGAAGGTAATTGTGTTGAAGTTATGCGAAAGTTTGACGACAATGTAATTGACCTTACAGTTACTTCACCGCCTTATGACGATTTGCGGAATTACAAAGGATTTGTTTTCCCTTTTGAAGATATTGCAAAAGAACTTTACAGAGTTACAAAACAAGGGGGCATAGTAGTTTGGGTTGTTAATGATGCAACGATTAACGGCAACGAAACAGGAACAAGTTTTAAGCAAGCATTATATTTTCAGGAAATTGGCTTTAATCTTCACGATACAATGATATTTAAGAAGGCGAATCCAATTCCTCAAATCTATCGCAAACGATATAATAACGAATTTGAGTTTATGTTTGTGTTTAGTAAAGGAACTGTTAAAACACATAATCCATTGATGGTTGATTGTTTACATGCAGGTTTAGAGCTTAACGGAACGACTTACAAAAACTTCTCTAAAAACGAACAGACCAGAGAAAAAATGGCAAAGCCAGTTAAAGACAAAAAAATTAAAGGGAATATTTGGGAGTATGTTGTTGGAAAAAAACAAGAAGACCAAGAGGCAAAAGGGCATCCTGCCCCTTTTCCATGTCAATTAGTAAGAGACCATATTATTTCATGGACAAATCAAGGTGATATTGTATTAGACCCAATGAGTGGAAGTGGAACAACAGCAAGAGTGGCAGCAGAAATGGGTAGAAATTACATTGGGATTGACATAAGCCATGAATACTGCGAACTTGCAAGGAAAAGAGTAAAACTAATTGAAATGCAACCAAGATTATTTATTGTTGAAGAACCAGAAGAAGTACTGCACCCAACATCGTGTATAAGTAATGGCGGGGATTGTAGCGATATTTAGCATCCTACCTCGCATCAAGTTCAGTATAATTTGACAGTGAAGTGCTCCGAAGTCCGCCACTACTCATACACGTAAACGTTATGTGGCATAAAAATATAAACACTTATACTTTCTATATGAACAAAAGGAATGAGAAACTTTATAGATCATGTGAAATTGGCTCATTAAAGAGTGTGAAAAAGTATTTAAAAAAGCCGTTATTTGGAATATGTGCCGATATTAATTATCGTAAACATTCTGATTTTAATGATACGCCATTACATGTTGCTGTTAAAAAGGGCTATAAGGAAATTGTAGAATTGCTTATTAACAATGGTGCTATTATTAATATAATAAATGACCAAGGTTATACTCCATTATTTAGTTCATTCAAATATGTAGAAATCGTTGAATTACTTTTGAAAAATGGAGCTGAAATTAATATAAGGGCTTACGAAAACCAAACCCCTTTATTCTATGCATGTGGACATGGATCGAAGGAAATCGTTAAATTACTTATCGACAATGGTGCTGATGTTAGTATAAAAGATGACCAAGGAAAAACACCGTTATTTTCTTGTATATCAAATGAAAATAGCGTAGAAATAGTTAAATTACTTATTGAGGAAGGTGTTGATATTAATGCAATAGAAAGATATCTGAAACAATCTGCATTATTTAATGTTTGCTTTTTTGGTAATGGAGGTGTTGCAGAAATACTAATCAACAAAGGAGCTAAAGTGGATTTAATTGATGATGATGGTTGTACTCCGCTTTACTATACAGTATATAATAAAGAGTTTGGTTATGAAATCGCTGATTTGCTAATTAAAAATGGCATTGATGTTAATAATGTAAATAAGAACGGTGACACAGCCTTAGATTGGGCAATCAATAATGATAATGATGAAATAAAGAAATTACTTATTATAGCAGGGGCAACTCAAAATAAAAATATTGACAAACAAATCAAATCAGAACCTTCTGTTGTTTTAATATGTAGTTTTTGTGGTGCGATATTATCAGGCTTTTCACCAAGTGAGGTTTTAACTTTACCAAATAATAAACTTCATGAATTTGAAATTGATTTAGGTAAGCAATTAAGTCATCCGCCTGGTCTTAAAGATAATAATGGGCATAATAGATATATAGTTTGTAATCTCTGCATGAAACAAGCATTATCAAATAGGCATTATAAATAATTTTTGCCATTAGTGTTAATAATAATACGCCACATAACAACAATGCTATATGCAATAAGGGTTTCAATGGTAATTCAATAGGCCTACCCCGCTCAAACTTCGGAGCTGGCGGACAGGAATGAAGCCCGCATTCCCTTACTGCATATAGCCGCAAACGTTATGGCCAATAAAATGAAAAAAAACTCGCTGATAGATGATAAGAAAATTAAAAATTTGCTTAGTCTTTTATAAGGTGCTATTACTGATTAATCTCGGATTCTCGACAGCTATTTCCGTAATAATTTTTCCAATATTTTTGCAAATATTTCCTTTGGCATTTTTGACAGGAGGAATCGTGATAGGGATATTATATATTGAATTATCAAAAAATAATCAATATTATTTTTTCTACAATTTAGGACTTTCAAAGAAGTCTCTTATCTCATTCAGCGTAGTGATTAACACGCTTATTGGGATTTCTATTTTGATTTTGATCCATGTCTGATATACTTGAGATTGATAGCGTAATAAAGTCATTTGATGTCAAACAAATTCTGACAGATATATATTTAAAGTGTCAAACTGGAGATATAATTGGAATTTTGGGCAGAAATGGCACGGGAAAATCAACACTGCTAAAAATATTATTTGGTACATTAAAAGCTGAGAACAGTTTCATTAAAATAAATGGAAAAGTTTATGATAGGCAGATCGGAAGAGCACACGTCTGAACTCCAGTCACCGAATACGATATC
>CALBTS010000817.1 GCA_937968035.1 uncultured Methanomethylovorans sp. | reverse complement strand
AATGATTTGTCGTTTTTGTGCTGCTGAAATGTTACGAATTATCTTGAAAAGTCAGGAAGATTGTGCTAAAAATATAATTGCTAAAAATGAGATGCTTACAATAGAATTGTTAAAGTGTCTCAACACTTTAATTTTGAGGAGTTCATAATGATTTTATCTTTTATTCAAGCGCTACTTGGCAGAGTTATTAAAGATACTTTAATGATGACGGTAGTTATGAATTTTATACAAGAAATTCTTAATTATGGTACATTAGTGGGCCGTCCCGCATTGACTTATATCGTAGAGGCTTCGGGGAAGGATCTGACAAATGCAGAGCGTTTTGATTACGTAGTCAATAAACTTAAATCTGATTTTCCTAGTGTAACTGGAGATTTCATTAGATCCGTAGTCCAAAGTACTTTTCTTGCGTGGTCTGAGGGAAAACTTCAGAAATGATGCCAACCGAAAGTCAACTTATAAAATTAGTCGAAATTCGTAAGGAGCATGAGAAGCATTGTCCATTAAAAACTACATACAATTTGTCACAGAGGGGTCGTATTCGCTTAGAATGCTCTTGTGGTTGGTTGTATGATATTTTTGAGACGGAAAGTTTTTACTAAAACTTATAATTGATATTATGGCTAAAGCCAGCTTTCCGTTTTTAATTATTAGAGGAGCTTATAATGCCTACTTATACTAATGCTAGTTCTATAACAATTTCAGTAGGAGTGCCCTTCATGGAGCTTGCTCCTGGTGATAATGTTGTTTCTAAATACATAAAGTCTTTACCTGAAAATGTTACTCTTAAATCACATGAGCCTATTGTTTCGCCGTGGACTTTGGTAGATGTAATCACCTCTGTTCCAATGGAAGCCGAAGTTGATGTTAGTAGCTACAATACTATAATTATTTATAATGCTTCTAACACAGCTTGTACCGTTAGTGCTAATACTGACGATGATTCTGCTTTTGCTATTCTTTCTGGGACTAAGGAAACATTTTCTAATGTAGATAGAAGGTTTGGTTGTGTAGAAATCCTAAGCATGGGAACCGGTACTGTTTACATTTATGGGGTGGCGTGATGGGTGAATGTAATTTAAGCGATCAGAAGACAGAATTTGGACAGCTTAAAGTGTTAGGTTTACTCTGGTTAGTCACTTTATTTGTTGTAATTTCTTTACTTTATTTGTCTACTTGGTTTTTTCCAGAGGAAGATATGTTTGCAGCGTATAGAGTGATTCACATGAGAATGGCTCCAATACTCTTGTTTAATATGATACTTATGACGACAATAGTATTATGGGACTTTGCTACACCTGGAAATACGTTAGAGTGTATTACAAGTGAGCCCAGATCGGCTGCTATTTTTTATAGCGTTTTTGTAGCATCTATAGCATATATGGTGGGTTTTCTTGCTTAAATTATTAATGTTTTTGTTGCTGTTTCCATCAGTTGCTTTTGGATTATCTCCTTTGTATAAGGATTCTTTAGATAAAGCGTATAGGGAACTTATGTACGCTAATCCTACTATTAAATATGTGTGGGGTATGGATAAACCGTATCAAGGCAAGGCAGATTGCTCTGGTTTAATTACTGGTTTGTGGAGAAGGGCGGCTATACCTGGTATTACTAGAACTACTGCGTTGCGTATGCAACAAAATAAAGAAGGTTGGTATGGTAGGGAGATAAAGAAGCTGGAAGACCTTGATTCCACAGATTTGTTGTGGTGGACGTGGACAGATACTAAAGGTAAGCCTTTAAATAAGGATAGACCGCATGGACATATTGGTATGCTGGTCTATGATCCATTAACTGGATTACTCCAAGTTTTTCATGCATCTGCATCAAAGAAAAAAGCAGTGGTGCAGCGTGTTTATGGTCAGATGCTAAGAGATATATCTTCTAAACAACGTATGCTTCATGGGGAGCCCAAAAGTGTTAAAGACTAAAACACTCTTAAAGATATTAGGTTTTGGTTTCGTTATGTTTACTATTGCAATTTTATATATTGCAATTATGTTGCCTTTTGAAGCCGATGTTAAGGTGCGGACTATGAACGCAGAGATGATTAGTATTTTGGTTAGTCCTCTTTTAACTATAGTGGGAGCTATGTTAGGACTGTATAAGGGAGCTAGAAATA
>CALBTS010000816.1 GCA_937968035.1 uncultured Methanomethylovorans sp. | reverse complement strand
ATGCCACTACTGAAAATGAAAACAATGCTTCTGTTGGTGAAACTGAACAAAACGATACTACGACCTCAGAGCAGCCAACAGTAGACGTGCCTGCGAAAGAGACTACAACTCAGGGACCTCAGGTAATAGATACCGGCGTATCCCGTTCTTATACCATACGTCTGGAAAAGTTCCTCTCATCTCCGAATACCCTTGAGGTGGCGCCTAAAGATACTGTGTTCTGGATCAATTTTAATGATCCCATCAGAGCATTTACTATCGTGAGCGAAGATGGTCTTTGGGAGAGCCGGTCTATAGGATACAGGCAATCTTTCAGCTACACTTTTAATGAAACCGGGACATATAATTACAGTATTCTGGGTAATCCCAGGATGAGTGGGACCATCATAGTTAAATAATAGCAGTCATTCGATTGGGACCGATGAAGACCAGGACTATTCTTGAAGGTTGTACCCGGGCATTGGTCCCCGTGGTTCCGGATGACCGGCAGCTTTCCATATCTTCTGCAAGTGTTTTTTATAATCCGGAAATGGAACTTAATCGTGATATATCAGTGGCATCGCTCGCTGCTTTTTCTGAGGTGCTGGCATCCAGCAGAGATCTGGACCTGTCGGAGATCACCTATGTGGACGCACTTTCAGCTTCCGGCATGCGTGGACTTCGGATCTCAAAAGAAGTAGGGCTTAATGTCACCCTTAATGACTGGAGCGAAGAGGCATATAACCTGATCAGGGAAAATGCAGAACTCAATGATCTTACGGGTAAAGTGAGAACCTGCCTTGGGAATGCTAATGTATTGTTGCATAAAGAACGATATAATATAGTGGATATAGACCCTTTTGGATCACCTACCACCTACCTTGACGCTGCATCCGGTTCAGCTATAAATATGATTGCTGTCACAGCTACGGATACTGCTCCCCTGTGTGGAGCACACTTGAATTCAGGTATCCGGAAATACGGTGCAGTGCCTTTGAACATTGAATATCACAGTGAAATGGGGGTGCGCATCCTGCTTGGTATGATCGCAAGGGACCTTGCAAGACATGAAAAGGCCATGCAACCCATGTTATGCCACGCTACCAGGCATTATGTGCGGGTATATCTTGAATTGAAAAAAAGTGCAAAAAAAACTGACAAATGCTTAAAGAATATGGGGTTCATAGCTCATTGTACCAGTTGTATGGGCCGGTCGGTCCATTATGGACTGGCAGTGCATATACCTGAAAAATGTGAGATATGCGGAAAATCCACACATATTGCCGGTCCATTATGGCTGGGTCCTCTGCACGACAAAGATTTTTGTGACGCCGTACTAATACAACTGGCTCAAAGAGAACTGGGAAAGAAAGAGCATGCAATGAAGATAATTGAGCTGTGCAGAAATGAACTGGATATACCTACTTTCTATGATCATCATCTTCTGTCAAAAAAACTGGGAATATCTGCCATACCTATGGAAGAGCTACTTAAGGAGTTAACAGCACAGGGGTTCAAGGCGTCAAGGACACATTTCAGCGGAACATCTTTCAAAACTAATGCAGGTATAGAGGGAATATTAGACACTCTGAGAAGATTTCGATAAATATAAATATCTTCACAGGGGTATAATTACATAAAGTAATATACAATAGAATAGATAGAAATGAGTAGATAATTCTCTTCTAATTCGCAGGACCGATCATAAAAAGAGAGAGAAATTATGGCTAAAGAATATGCTGAGCAACTATTCCTTCAGGAAAAACCTACTTTGGCACTCCTTGCCATCTGGTCCTTCCAGAAAACGTATGCTTCTGTAATTACAAAAGAGATCAATTCGACATTTGCGCACACAACGAAGATCCTCTCAAAAATGGAAGAACATGGACTGGTAAAATTCACAATGGAAGGACGGGTCAAATATGTGGAGCTTACAGATTCAGGTTTTAAGGTAGTAGAAGCTCTGAAAAATCTCATCATTGCGCTGGAAGGCGAACTGCCTGAGGGGATGGAACAGGCAGAGGAAGGGAGTGATGACGATCCCAGAAGCAACAGGAATGGTGTCCTTCCGGATAATAAACAGGATCAGGATATATACGAGAAGATCAAAAGGCTGAACGATACAATTGTCTCCATTTATAATGAACTGGTCACCAGTGGCGCAGATACGGAAACTGTTATAAGGAGACTGGGACCTTTCAAAAGGGACCTCAAGAAGATCGAGAATATCATGCGGGAATATCAGGATATTGAAGATGTAACTCTCGAGTATTTCATTGAAACAAAGGACCTTCTCGAGTCACTTATAAATCATTAAGAGATCATAAGACATGAAACAGATCACATTATGCATAAAGGTCTATGGGAACGAAAAAAAAACAGTAGATACTATTTCTGCCACTGTTGCAAATGAGTTAAAAGAACTGGCTGTCCAGATCAACATCACTGTTTCAGCTGATAGATGGGCCATCGCTGAGATCGAAGGGGAGGACGAGGAGTTCGCAAGCAATCTTCTTATAAAGCAATATGGAACCCTGACATCTATTCCGGACAAAGGGGCAATATACAAAGGGTTTATTGATTCCATCGAAGAAGACAGGATAGTTGTGGACATAGGTACGCAAATTATCATTTCACCAGAAAACATGAAGGACCTGGGACCAGGAAATGCCCGACAGGTTGCCTCACGTTTTGGCATGATCAGATACCTGCCTGTTGAGGTAGAGATCATTAACAACGAACCTAAAATACAAGGCAAGTTCAGTAAATATCAGGCTGACACATGGTGGCAATGGAAAAAAGCTGGATACGACAGGGTAACAGCAAATGCCATTACAAGGTCAGAACTAAAAGCTGCAGTAAAAAGAACAGGGCATGCAAGAGACATATACGGCATAGAAAGACTCGGAATAATGGAACACGCCATCGTTTGCAGGGAAACTACCGATGGACCTGGTATCGTTGCAGCTATTGGAAGGTTAGTACCTTCAGAGCTTGGAGTGATAATAGGTTCTTTTTAAAATCTGATCTCACTTATTCAGAAAATGTACAATAAAAAGGCATCTATCCTTTCCATTACCGCAGCATTCTATTTCCTGCACGCAGCAAGAAATATTAAGTGAATGCACTATTGTTCCTTCGATGATGCCTTCAGTAAAAGAGCACAGGTTCTTTCCTATGGTGGATATAAGCTTGTAATCAAAGCATTTCTCTACAGCTATCATCAAAGGCTCGCTGTCTGCAAGATACATAGTACCCATTTGATACCTTTTCCAGAATACAGCCAATTCCTGAACGAGATACTCTATGTCCTTTGAAACGAAATTAGAAGAGATGCTTATACCAATGTCCCTGCCTATCTTTCTCATTATAGGATCACTGTTGATCCCATGGGCATCGAAGCCAAACTGTATGGCACGGAAAAAACATTTGAAGCAGCCATGCTTTTCGAGTTGTGGAGAAGCTAATGTTTCCAGAACGTTCTTATAGTGCTTAAGAATAGGAGGCTGGGAATGAGCCATGTGCTCACATTTAAGGTAATATGTTTTGCGACGTTTATCATCCTGATCGCACTCTTCTTCTACGAGTCCGGAAGACCGTAGGTCATTAAGATGTACTGAAACCGTAGATTTAGCTTTTCCTGTGTGTTTCACGATCTCATCAAAAGAACGTGAGCAACCTTTTAAAAAATCCAGTATCTGGATCTTTACAGGACTATTCAACGCGACAAAACCATTTCCATTAGAAAAAAGAGCAGTCCGATCGCAATCGTTCATATTACATTAAATAACAATAACTCTATATAAACGTTAGCTAATAGTCGAATAGATTCCAAAAAAGCTGTTTATTGAACTATATAATTACAATCGATTATGGTTACCGATATGCAAAATCAACGAAGTCTTACTGTTTGCGTACCTATTGAAGAGGCAGAGATTATAAGGACCTGGCTGTTGGAGAGCAAAGTTCTGGATACAGGCCGTAAGGTTAGGAAGATCACAGAAAACGGAAAAAAATACCTGCTTTTGCCTGTAACAAAAACGATTCCTGGATACACATGTGTTAAAGATGGAATGCCAGAGTTCTACATTTCTCAAAGATCTCTTAAAGAACACCTGTCTAATGAGGTAACTCCACAAGAGCTCGCAAGAGTGCCTTCAGGCTGGCAGGTTATCGGGAGCGTGATCATAGTGACCATACCAGAAGAGCTCGATCACAGGACCGCGATCATCGGCGAAAAGCTGCTGCAAATGTATCCAAGGTGTAGCTGTGTTGTAAGAGACAAAGGCATTCATGGGACTTTCAGAGTCCCTGCAAGAGAGATCATTGCAGGTCATGATACTGAAACTATACACAGGGAGAACGGCTGCTTTTTCAAGCTGGATGTTACAAAGGTTATGTTCTCAAAAGGAAACCTGGCTGAAAAAAAACTAATGAGCGTATCCGCCTGTGGTGAAGTTGTTGTTGACATGTTTGCAGGCATTGGATATTTTTCTATACCCATAGCAGTGCACTCCGCACCAAAAAAGGTCATATCCATCGAGCTAAATCCGGTATCCTTTGGTTATCTTCAGGAAAACATCCATTTGAACCATGTGGACGATCTGGTCGAGCCCCTTCTTGGTGACTGTGCTGTTGTTACACCGGAAGGTGTGGCTGACAGGGTCATCATGGGTTACGTGGGAACGACCCATCATTATCTACCGAATGGTATAAAGGCTCTTAAGCCTGAAGGTGGCATACTGCATTATCATGAAACCACTCCTGAAAAACTTTTGTTCGAAAGGCCTGTGAACAGGATACAGGAAGCTGCTCTGCAGCTTGGAAAAAAGATGGAGATCATAGGGACCAGGCGTATTAAAAAATATGCTCCCGGCGTATGGCATGTGGTTGTAGACGCCAGGATCACCTGAAAATCACATAATTCAGTTACATTGCATCTGACTTCAGGCAGTTCTCAAGATCAGAGTCTATGATGTGATCAAAACCAATTATATCTGTCCACCCTCCCTTTTCGAAGATGGACTGGAAACATACTCCTATAACAAGCTTTTTGCCTGATCCTGAAGGCAAGTTGTCCAGAAAAGCTTTTATTTCCCCGGGAGTGGAGCCTATCCTGGGCATAGCAAGTCCTCCAAGCAGGACGATCGTATCACCCTCAGGCACTACACTGTCACCAAGCTGCATGCCCTGAGGTGCAGCAATGATCGATCTTGCATTCTTTACATCAGTATTGGGTATGAACATCATTGCTTTACCGCTCCCGCGCAATCCATACGCAAGGAGCTCAGCAAATGGAGTACAAAAACCCGGGGAACCCACAAAGATTATGCTTTCCGATCGTTTTACAAGTTCCCTGAAAGCAGTGAGCTGGCCACCTATGCCTTTTGAAGTGCTTAAGATCTTCATATCGTTCTCCAAAAAAGGCACAACCCAGTGGGTTGTACCTGAAATTGAAACGATCAGACTTCCTTTATTCCAAATGAATCAAGAAGGATACCCGGGTTGATACGACCGCTTGTAAATGACTTCTTTGTTTTCTTGTCATTTATGGTGATCTTTGCAGGAGCGAACATACCTGCATCAACCTTGAAGAAGTCAAAGCCTGCTTCTTTAAATGTGGTGAAGAACGGTTTACCAAAGTCCCTTGATGTTGTGGAAGGTGCCTTCTTAACATACTCAGCCAGTTTTTCAGCATCTCCATACTCAACTGTATAATAGGTTTCACCACAATAAATAATACAGTCATTGGTCGATCCCATGCATTTTGTATCGTCACCTACGATAGGTGCAATGGGAGCTACTCCGAAACCACTCTTAATGGTATTGATATCGAATCCTATTGACTCCAGTTTGTGTATACCGGTCTCTACTATCCTTGCTGATATCTGCACACTGCCTGCGATCGAAGCAGTAGGTGCAACGGCAATGTATACATTCTCAGTATCAACGCTACAGTGTTTTGCGATATATTCCACTACTTCTTCTGTGGGAAGAGCAGATGATTCCATGACCAGGACTGCAAACTCAGAGTCGTCCTTGTACCCTATCTCCTCATAAAGTTCTTTTGGCTTCAGACCAAGGGCCCTCGCAGGTCCTGAACCCATACCAAAGTACTTTCCTACGGATATTCTCCAGCCGGCATACTGTGAACCCATGCATGCTATGACCGGATGATCGGTAGCTACCTGTATGGCAGGCACCGGCAGTCCGTTCAGATCGAACTTAGTGTAACTTAGGTCTGCAAGGTCAGCAAGACACAAACGGGACAGGTACATACCTGCATCGTAACCACCCTGCATCTTGACACCGCAGTCAATTACAGTAGCCCCGTTCCCAAGTTCAAAGGACTGGACATTGAGTTCTTCTTCCCAGTCGAGCATCTCATCGATTATATCTAATCCCTTTTCGTTGACACTGATCACAAATATCACTCTGAGTTAGTTCGTTGGCTTTGTTTTGATTGAAAAGCATATATAACTAGCGATTTGAAGCACACTGACCGGATAAATATGACATTAAAAGGCATTTCTTCATAAATGTTATATATAAAGCATGATTATAAATGTACATTAATATTTCAAAATTACCTCAGAGCCCAATCATGAATCACACATGGTGCGCAAGCTCCTTATCCTACCAGACACCAGTACCCGAACAAAACCACAGGGAACTTTTGAATGAGCTGCCTGTCGGAATGATCTCATGCAAAACCGACGGTACTATAATTTCAGTGAACACTTTCCTTTTGAAACTACTTGGTTCTCCTTCAGAAGAGGCTACAAAGGAGATCAATATTCTCACGTTCCCACCTTTGATGAAGGCGGGCATATCGGCAGCTTTCCGGAAAGTGATCGCTACAGGAGAAACTTCGCTATTTGAAGCGCCTTATATGTCTAAATGGAACAAGCATGTTTTCCTTCGACTGAAGATAGTTCCTTGCAAGGACGAATCTGCAAAGGTTATAAGCTGCCATGCTATCGTTGAAGATATAACAACATCAGAAGAAAAAACTATTGAGATCGAACATAAGACCAGGATCGATGCCTTGGTGTCAGATATTTCGAGCAGTTTCATTAATGCCAGTTTCAAGGATATAGACGATGGGGTAAACCGCTCCCTTGAAAAACTGACCAGGTTCATAGGTGCGGAAAGGATAGTCATTTTCGAATTTACCGAAAACAATGGATATGTTGTAAAAAGCCATGAATGGCATATCGAAGGACTTGTATCTCACATAGCCATTAAAGAGAAGGTTCCTGCTTACAAATTCCTGTCAAAGCAACTGAAGAACTTACAAACGGTCCGTATAAAGGACGTGCAAGAAATACCTGATGAAGACGGTCAGTTACGTGACAGTCTTAAAGAAGTTGGTATTATATCAGTTGTTATGGTTCCGATGCAATACAAGGGAACTTTAAGGGGATTCATCGCAGTAGATTCAAAGAAAGAGAATAAAGAATGGGATGACAGCACAGTATACATGATAAAGCTTATCAGTGAAATGATCACCCATGTGCTTGAAAGAAAAAACACGGAGCGATTGCTCCAGGATAAGGAAGAGGATCTTGAAAAAGTTCTCAATGCCATAGATACTGTGCTATGGAAAGCAGATGTTGACAAACAGCAGAATTTCATCAATACGTATATATCACCTTCAGTTGACAGAATGGTTTGTCTGCCAAAGGGTTCTATCGGAAACAACTGGAACAAGTATCTGGATTGCATCCATGCTGACGATAAGCCAAAGGTCGCCGAGGCATTTAAAATGGGTTTTTCCCATCCTGGCCGTACCATCGATCTTGACTACAGGCTTGTAAAGGACAATGGGGATGTGATCTGGCTGAACTCCAGTGGTGTTGCCCATATCCAGGATAATGGTACATTACAGGCCTTCGGGACAACAATAAATATCACAGATCGCAAACTTGCAGAAGAGAAACTGATAAGGAACGAGAAGAAATACAGATCCCTTTTTGAACAATCCAATGATGCTGTATTTATCATAAGATCTGATGGAAGAATCATCGACATAAACAAACGGGCCTGCATGATGATGGGTTATACAAAGGATCAGTTACAAAATATGTCCTTTTTTGATCTCCTGATCCCTTCGGAAAAAGAAAAGATCGATGAATATCTGGCACAGTTCACGGCCAACGGGTCTATCCATGGTGAAACGAAAGCTATTACTTCAAAGGATGTCTGCATAGATGTAGAAATAAATGCTACTGTCCTTGAAGATCATGATGACACTGTCCAGGTATTGGCACGGGATATAACCGACCGTAAGCTCGCCGAAGAAAACCTGCTACAGGCCAAGATCGCAGCGGAGACTTCAAGTCGTACCAAAAGTGAATTCCTTGCTAATATGAGCCATGAGCTGCGTACACCTCTTAATTCAATCATAGGCTTTTCCGATGCGCTGATGGAGGGGTATTTCGGTGAGCTCGACCCTAAACAGACCCGTTATATTCAGAACATATCAAATAGTGGGAAACATTTGCTTAATCTGATAAATGACATCCTGGATATTTCCAAGGTGGAAGCGGGAAAAATGAAGC
>CALBTS010000815.1 GCA_937968035.1 uncultured Methanomethylovorans sp. | reverse complement strand
ATCGTATTCGGTGACTGGAGTTCAGACGTGTGCTCTTCCGATCTAGCGGCTAATCCTTTTCAGTATTATAACCCGCAGCCGGTACCATCGTTCGGTTCATGTTTGAAGTTCACATTGTGAGTAAAAATGAACCCCCGTGATCGATCGACCTTTTGCGATTTAGCAAAAGGGAAGTATTAGAAATGGTCATATAGAAACCTTCTACTATCAATTCTTTGAACAGCAAGGGAATGCAGATTGTCTTTTTTTGAAGAAGGAGTTTTACTGAATGCGCTTGTTATATGGGCATCTTTGGGTTGAATTTATACGTATTTTGTAACAAAAGAAAGAAAATGTTCTATAGCTGGAGTACCAACTTCAAAAGTAAGAACACTGTGATCGCCCCAAATTTATTGAAAGGATCGATCGATGAAGCAGTAAACCCGGTATCTTCACTACGCTATGTCAACAATTTCCAGGATGGGAAGTATCACCTCAACGGACACCATCAAGACGGTACCAATAGCATTGAGTATGAATTTGATCTGAAGAGATTTTCAAAACCCTCCGTGGTCTCCATTCCTTTTGCGGATATAAATGTGCGCCATCATCCTCTTGATTCACAGAAGGATTTTTTCAAAGCGACAGGCACACTGACGCTGAATGGGGAGACCTCCCACACCACAGATACATTCACCGCAATTGACGACGACCACAGGGGGTACTATCCACAGCTTCCTCATTATGAATGGCTTACAATCATGGGCGTGAACAAAACGGGTGGCGAAAAGAAATGGTTTGCTTTCAACCTTACTCGAAATCAATCGATAGATCAGAATAAATATAACGAAAATCTGATATGGTTTGAAGGTTAAACCAGTTTATTGCCGCCGGTAAAATTCACCTGGCATCCAGAAACGATCAATTTCAAGTATGGTGCCGTCTGGGAGGTAAAGGACGATTATGATATGGTTAACATCACCTTCACCGTTCATGATATCTTCCGGATGATCACACATGCGAAACCTTTCGTGAATATCGAGTGCTTTGTTGCTTCCGGCGAATTGAACGGTAATGTCCGGGACGAGGATGGCAGGAAGTAAATTCTGGACGGCATGACGGGGATGGGTGAAGATAAGACACTTCTTTTATAGTATCGACTTTCTGAATCTGACTAAGTAGAGGTGTATCCATTCGTTTGTTTGGAACCAGTAAATGGTCTGGACTAAGAATATCATTGCTGGTTGAATAGATGGGATAGTTATTTTGATTCATGACTTTGTAACTCTTTCACCTGCGGGTCTTTTTCCAGAGCACTTGGATATAACCCTCCTTCTCTAACTTGAGGCACCGCAAATGTGATCTCGCCTATGCAGATATTCACATTCTTGGGCTTGAACCCATTAGCGTATCACTAGCAATCTTTGGTGCGATCGTATTGCTCAGCCTGCAAGTATTTAGACCTTTCAATTTGCATGGGTTTATTAATCAGTACTCCCATCAGCTCCGGGATTGCTTCCAATCCCTTCTTGGTAATTTTATCTACAAAGTCATAAGTATTTTGGTGAGTCATTTTAAAACTCCTTTTTTAGTGTCATGACTATAAGGATGATTACGCAACCTTTTTTCTGTAAATTCGAGTCAGAAATATCCATAGTTCTTTAACAATCGAATGACTTGCCAGCACAATAACGTTTACCGATCTGCCATTCCTCACTGATCTCCATCAACAATGCGGAGACTAACCTCAGACAAGAAGCCTCATTTGGAAACACGCCAACCACTCTCGTGCGTCTGCGTAGCTCTTTGTTAATCCTCTCCAAGCTATTGGTTGTCCGGATGGATCTGCGATGTTCAAGAGGGAAATCAAACACCGTAAACCCCTCGGAAAGATTTTCCTCCAACCAGGCAGACAACCTTGGCGCTGATACCGCATACTTCTGGATGGCTGCTTGAAGGAACTCCTCTGCTGTCTTTCGGTCTGGAGCATTGAACATGGACCGGATATCCGCTGCCACTTCAAAGCGCATAGCTTGTTTGGGTACATAAGCACCAGCATTCTGTTGCAAGTGGAACTGGCATCTTTGCCAAGGCACGCTGCCCAAGACTGCTCTTCTGGCTGCTCCCAAACCAGTATGGTCATCACTGGTCACCAATTTCACCCCATTCATTCCGCGATCCTTCAGTCCTTTCAGAAAGGTTTTCCAGTGGGTTTCGTGTTCGCTGAGAGACACTGAAACACCTAAAACCTGCCTTTCACCCTCTGGAGTGATGCCCGTGGCCACTAAAACAGCCGCATCACGTACTTGCCCGGCATCTCTCACTTTCTCATAACGGGCATCCACATAGAGATAGGTGATCTCCCCAAGTGGTCTCTCTCTCCATTCTTGTAGTACCTCATCCAGTTGTGCTGCTGCCCGGCTGACCTGCATGGCTGAGACCTCAATCCCACACAGCTCCTCAGTGATAGCCTTAACTTTCCGTGTGGAGACTCCCTGAACGTACATCTCTGCCAGAGTGGCAACCAGTGCCCGTTCGCTTCTAAGCCCTTTCTCCAAGGCTGTTGGGTAAAAGCCTCCTTCACGTACTTGAGGTACTGAAAAGGTGATCTCTCCCATGCGTGTCTTGACCGTCTTTGGTTTGTAACCGTTTGCATGGCCTTTCCGTTCTTCAGTTCGTTCGTAATCTCCTGCTTGGATGTGCTTTGATCTTTCCATTTGCATTACACTATTGATCAGCACACGCAGTAATTCAGGTACTGCTCCCAATCCTTGTTCAACCAGTTCACTTGAAAGGTTATAATTATTTTGGTGAGTCATTTCAGTCTCCTATTTTGGTGTGGTAACCTATTTAGGATACCTCTGACTCACCACTTTTGTTAAGGTTCAGCATTTTACAGAAAGAATGTTACACCAACATAAGGATATTTATGACACACCACTTTTTAAGTTCAGGATTTTACATAAATTATGTTGAACAAACCCGATTTGTGTCAGGTTTTACTTGCGATAAATCCACATTAATTCTAGAATTAGCCAA
>CALBTS010000814.1 GCA_937968035.1 uncultured Methanomethylovorans sp. | reverse complement strand
GATTGCAGCATTATACATGGAGGTATTATGACCGAAGTGACCCTCTGTACGAAGAGGATGATTATTTTTCGTACTGTATCCCGAGGCTGCTCAGGGACTTTGATGATAGAATTGGCTCTCTGATAAAGAGAATGAGGGGCGAAGATATTATGATCTTAATAAGTGACCATGGTTTCAGTCAAAGACCTTTCAATTTGATTAACCTTAATGAGTATCTTAGAAAAGCTGGACTACTGATTTTTAAGAAGGAGTATGAGACAGCCTCTTCCAGGCGTATTCAAATACTGAAAACGATAGTAGTTTCAATCCTGTCACGGCTCAAGTTATTAGATAAAATAGCCGCACCTCTGAAAAGGGTCAAAGGAATTGGAAAACTGAAGAAATCAGATTTTATGATCGATAAAGAGAATTCAGTTTGCTACACTGATGATTTATTTTCGGGTAAAAAGCCTTATGTGGGACTAAAATTTGGCGAAAAAGTCAAAAAAGCTGATAAACCAGCAAAAGAAGCTGCGTTCCGTCAACTTGTAGACACATTAAACTCCGGTGAAATTCCAAAACCTGTTATGATAGAGAAGTCTGAAGACTTTTACCATGGAGAGTTTCAAGACAGGTTGCCTGATGTTTTGGTGGAATTACCTCCCGAGAATGGAATCGAGTTCAGTTTTTTTGGACCAGTAATGGAAAAAAGTAAAACACATTTTAGAATCTCTGGTGGACATTTTGGTTCGGGCACATTCGGATATTTTCATAAAGAGAACAAGACTGATATTCAACCACCATCCACAATCCTTGGATTTAGTGATTTTATAAAAAAACTTCTGTATGAAAATTCTTCTGGCAAATAAATTCTACTATCCCAGGGGAGGTGATTGTATCTATACAATCGAACTTGAGCAACTTCTTAAGGATAACGGTCATGAGGTGGCGGTGTTTTCAATGCAGCACCCATCAAATCTGACTTCTGAATATTCTGATTATTTCCCAAGTCATGTTGATTTTAACAGACGAAATCTAAAAAGTCTTGTTAACCTCCTGGTCCGTCCTTTTGGGTCATTCGAGGTCAGGAAGTGCTTCAATCAGCTAGTGGATGATTTTAAACCTGATATAATACATCTTAATAACATACATTCTCAATTATCCCCCATTATTGCCAGTCTGGGTTACAGGAAGAAGATTCCTGTAGTTTGGACTCTTCATGATTATAAATTGGTCTGCCCGGCATATCTGTTAATGAGTGAGGGTAGACCGTGTGAGGCTTGCTACGAAAAAAAATGGAGCGTAGTAAGTAAGAAATGTATTAAGCGTAACCTAATGGCTAGTTTGGTTGCATACTTTGAGGCACGATTCTGGCACCCTTCCAAGTTAACCAAGATAACAGACCTTTTTATTTCGCCCAGTGGCTTCTTAAAAACAAAAATGATCAAGGGAGGCTTTGCTGAAGATAAGATAGTGGTCCTGAACAATTTTGTTAATTCGGAAAACCTGACAGTTGGCCCAGGCACAAAAGAGGAATATTATTGCTATGTCGGAAGATTGAGCCCGGAAAAGGGGGTTGATCTGTTGCTAAAAGCTGCCGCAGAATTACCAGACTATAAACTTAAAATAATTGGCGCAGGCCCTCTTGAAGATAGATTGTTATCTGGCAGAGAAAACAGTAACGTTGAATTCTTAGGATATAAAACCGGTAAAGAATTAAGGACAATAATATCAGGTTCGAAGTTTATAATAGTTCCATCAAACTGGTTTGAGAATAATCCTCTGATTATCCTTGAATCATTATGTTTGGGCACTCCGGTTATAGGGTCAGACATTGGCGGAATCCCGGAGTTGATCAAGCCTGGTTTCAATGGGATCCTGTTTACGGCGGATAATACAGATGAATTAAGGCTAAAGATTAAATCTATATGGGAGGATCATAGTAGCTTTGA
>CALBTS010000813.1 GCA_937968035.1 uncultured Methanomethylovorans sp. | reverse complement strand
GGCATACGAGATCGTATGCGGTGACTTGAGTTCAGACGTGTGCTCTTCCGATCTCATGTGTGGCATCTGCCATTGGTGGTTCACAGTGTACCACCCATCGGGATTTGTATGCTGCCTTTATATTGTCAGTAAACTGCGCAAGCTCATTATACTTTTTCAGCGAACGTTTAAGGCTGTCGAGGAACTTGCCTTTAAAGGTGCCACTCAGCTGATGCACGGGATAAAGGTATTTACCACAGTGTCCAATTTCTTTCCATTTTGCATCAACAGTATACCCAATAGCCGGAACAATACAATGTATATGAGGATGGAGCGACATATTCTGTCCCCATGAATGAAGTACTGCTATAGCCCCGGTTTCAGAACCAAAATGAGAGTACCCGAATGAATAGAGAGTGTTCCATACTGCTGCAAAGAGAATGTCATAATACATCCTCTGATTATGCAGACAAACGGCATTAAGCTGATGAGGAACAGTAAAAATAATATGAAAGTGTTTAACAGGAAGGGTATTTTGCATCAGGTCCTCAATCCAGAAGGCCTGTTTGGCTGCCTGGCACTTAGGACAGTGTCTGTCGCCACAGCTGTTATAACTATAGTGTACTGTACCGCAATTTTCACACACATCCTCATGTCCGCCAAGTGAAACTGTCCTGCATTCTGATATTTTACCAAGTACTTTTAGATGCAGGGGAGTGCAATTATTAGCTGCATGCAGACGGGGGCCAAAAAGCCTTACTGCATCAGCAAGCTCGAATGATGGCCTCATTTCTTATAGTTATACAGCGTATCCAGTGGACTGTGAGCTTTTATCATAGGGCATTGTGCCACATGCAGATAAAGCATAGTTGTTGTGATGTCAGCATGACCAAGAAGTTCTTTAAGAGTTACGATATTGAGTCCCTGTTCCAACAGATGAGTAGCATATGAGTGCCTTAGTGAATGCAGGTTAATATCCTTATTGATAGACGTCTTTTTCAGGTTTTCTCGCATCACCCATGAAAGACCCCGAACGCTATAGCGGCCATCTGGCTCCTTGCCATTAAATAACCATATGTGAGGGTTCTCTGCAACGAGATATTTTTTCAGACCCACAGCCATGCTCTCAGCAAGAGGAACAATACGGTCTTTTTTATACTTGCTCTGCCTTATATGAATTGCTTTCCGTTTAAAATCAACATCAGATATTTTAAGGTTTATAACTTCCTGTCCCCGCAAACCAGCCGAATAGATAAGCGTCAGTACTATTCTCTGTTTAAGCAGCGAGGGAGCGGCAAAGAGTTCTTTCAACTCCTGGCTGTTAAGTATTACCGGAAGCTTAGTTTCTTTTCTCAATGATGGCAGGGCGATAGCGTTCTTGTTCATCCCCATCAGCCGGTAGTAATAGCGAAGACCATAAACCATGTGTTTAAAGCTGCTTCGCGAGGGTGACTTCGGATCGCGTGCCAGGCCGGCAAGATATTCATTGATCTCTTCAGGGTCAATATTTTCAGGCAGCTTCCCGAAGCGAATCACGAAAAGTGCGATACGCCTGATGTAATTATTTAATGTACTTTTACTCTGTCCCCGCAGAGTGACTTGCTGGTCAAGCCTGCGAACAACATTTGCAAATTCAGGAACAAGCATAATAGCCTGTTCGATCATGGTAAAACCCGATTTCTTTCTCATAACAAGATATTTTGATGGTTAAAAAATTTCGAATTAAAGAAAGAATCGGGTATTTTTCCAGCTATCCCGCGGAGGCGGGATTTAGTTCAACATCGTGTATAAAACATTTGGCAGTCAGTGGTTTATCAAGCGTTTCAGCTCGTATCAAAAGTAGTTGTAACTTGATAGGAAATCCCTTCGAAATGCCAAACGTTTCATACACGCGACCGTTATGCCCAATAATAGAAATCGAATAGAAATCGAATAGAAAAAATACCTATATTTAACTTTATAATAACCTTAAAAAATTAATCCG
>CALBTS010000812.1 GCA_937968035.1 uncultured Methanomethylovorans sp. | reverse complement strand
TGTGAAACTTCGATGAAGACCTGCTACCCCGGACACACTGATTGGAACACTACCTGATGCTCGTTCTGGGCTTAGTCATTTCCTAGCCAAAAACGATGAGCAATCCTGTCGCAGTGGTAAAAGGCATAACCATTAATAGGCATACCTCAGCAGTATTACGGAATGCAATATTCTAATAAAACGTTCACATCATGGTTGAAAATAAGATAACGGTACTCATAGGACAGGCAATCAGAGAAGGCAAATACCTTAACATTACGTACAAAAATCAAGATGAGGAGATTAATCCGTTCTGGATCAGCATTTGGGATATTAATGCTGACGATGAGCTTAATGTTAACATGTTCAATGTCACAAAAGATGACCCGATTTATGATGCGAAGATTTTCATTTCCAGGATTCAGACAGCCGAGATCCTGAAGTTTTCGCATTACGATGTTCCTGACAAATTGATTAAGAAGATTGATGAGGATGAGAGTTTACAGAAATATGACTTCGACAGATATGATGATAACTTATTGAACTACTATTTAGAGTGTTATAAAGCAAATTCGGATCGATTCCTACACAAGAAACATTTAATTCCGGATCTGGATATTCATGAACTGGAGAATCACAATCCATATCATCTGTCTGAAAAGCAACAAAAACACATAATAACAGAAATCTATACCAATGATTACAATACTTTCTATGATTATGATCTTGCTATATGTGAATTCTCAATAGGCCTGGAATCAAAGGGCAAATTTGTTGTTGCTTACAGGAAATTAATGTATGACCCTGTTGGCAAAACGCTTCGGGTAGGATCCACTACGAATTTCAATTCAATTTTTTACATCACTGACACAAATTACTCACTGTCATATTATACCGATTTAAGTCCCATCGACTTTGAAACATCTTACCGTGAAGATTCAATTGGTACAATAAAGCTATTAGAGGATAATTTCCGATCAGGAGAGTTAACCAACACCAGGCCGGAAATCGTCGTTTTGGGTTACAGACAAATCGATATATCTGGTATTTACGATGAAATAAATTCTGAACACTTTCAAAGTGAATTACAGATTCCTTTAAAGGCATTCTTCCAGAATTTTTCATTGCTTGACAGGAGAAACAGAGCAGAACCACATATCGTTCTTTATGACAATAGTGTCAATATAGACCAGCTGCGAACTATCTATAATTCATTAAAGTATCCTGTAACGTATGTCCAGGGACCTCCGGGAACCGGGAAAACGCAGACAATCTTAAACATTGTGGTTAATTGCCTGGTAAACGGCAAAACATTGCTGATAACGTCAAACAATAACATTCCTATTGACGGGATAAAGGAGAAGTTAAACCTTGGAAAATATAACGATAAAGAGATTCTTTTCCCGATTATTCGGCTAGGCAACAACAAGCTTGTTGCAGAAGCATTGAAACGGATAAAACTGCTGTATGAATTTGAAACAAGGGATGTCCCCAGAGAAGAATTGCTGTTCAATCTGAAAGAAAAATCAAAAGATAACAACAAAAGACTACTCGAGAAATTAAAGAACTATGAAGACAGAATAGATTTAGAGCAGAACCTGGAATTCATTTCCGGCTTACTATCAAAAGGCCGGTATTGGTTGCTTGAACAGGAAAAAAAGAAACTTGAGGAACGGTTAAATCAAATTCCAGAAACGACTGACGCTAACGTTAAAGGAATCTTTGATGTTATCCGGGGTAATTACCAGCTGCTTCAATATTTTTACTTCGAGTCACTAAAACACATTAAACGCTTAAAAAGCAAAGATTTCAGCGACCTGGCTGCCATCCTGAATATTGATGATGAAAACGAGCAGGTAAAGGAATTTAACAAGTGGATTGCAGATGACAAGAACCTGGAAAAATTCACCAAAGTATTCCCTATTATTCTCACAACTAATCTTTCAAGTCGTAAACTGGGTAAGAAATTTAAGTTTGATTTATTGACTATTGATGAAGCCGGTCAATGTGATATAGCCACAAGCCTAATCCCGATCTCAAAATGCTCAAATATGGTTTTAATCGGCGACACGAACCAGCTGAAGCCAATTGTAGTTTTCGAGGAGAATAAAAATAAACAGTTAATGAAGCAATTTGTAATTGATGAGCCTTATAACTACTACAACAATTCGATTCTTTCTGTCTATAAGAGCATTGATAACATTTCAAGTGATATACTATTGAGTTATCATTATCGCTGTGGAAAAAAGATTATCAATTACTCCAACATGAGATTTTATGAAAACAGGTTAAATCTCGGTGAGATTAAAATCCCTGGTGAAGTAAAATTATTGGATGTGAACAACGTGAACCAAAAGCATCGGAACTCACAGATAGAAGAAGCCAAAGAAATTGTCAATTACATAAAAGAGAATAATTTATCAGACGTCTTCATCATTACGCCATTCAGAAACCAGGAGGCAGTTATCAATCACTATCTGGATGAAGCAAAAGAAAAGAAGGAAATCTATGAAACTGTAAAATGCGGAACAATTCATAAAGTCCAGGGGCAGGAAAATAAGACGATAATTATATCTACGGCAATCTCGAAAAGAACGGCTCCAAAAACATACGACTGGATAAAGAATAACAGCCAATTGATAAATGTTGGTGTTACAAGGGCAAAGGAAAATTTAATTGTTGTAACAGACAGAAAGGCTATTGATATTATCTCAAAAAAGAATGACGATTTATATGCCTTGATTGATTATGTAGAGAAGAACGGAACAATACAAATTCCTCAAAGTGAGGTTAATAAATTCACTATCGGATTCTCTAATGATTCACGTTTTGAAGATGAGTTCTACTCAACAATGAATCATTATTGTTCAATAGGAGGCAGTAAGTTCAGGCGAAATGTAAAAATCATTGATCTATTCCCGGAAGAAAAGGATAATCCAAGGCTAAATAAGAAAGAATTTGACGGGGTCCTTTACCAGGGAAATGTTCCTGAGATCGTGTTTGAGCTAAATGGAAGAGAACATTACACAAAGAAGAATCGGATTAAATCTGATGCTATTAAAATGGAATTATTTGAATTAGTCAAGACTTAATCTGACAGTTAGGGATTAAACTATATTTGA
>CALBTS010000811.1 GCA_937968035.1 uncultured Methanomethylovorans sp. | reverse complement strand
AGATCGTATTCGGTGACTGGAGTTCAGACGTGTGCTCTTCCGATCTAGATTCAATATCTCAAAAGCCCTGTAGTCCTGTCCAGATGCTTTTAGTTCCCTTTGAACACCTATAAGTCTTTTTCTGGTAGTATGGATTCCAAATTTCCCTAGATCCGAGCCAATCCATTTTCTACCAAGCTTCTCAGCTACAGCAAGAGTAGTACCCGAACCACAGAAGAAATCACAAACAATATCTCCTTTATTCGAAGAGGCTTTTATTATTTTTTCAATTAAAACTTCAGGCTTTTGTGTTGGATATCCTAATCTTTCTTTGGCAGCCTGATTTATTGCATCTATTGGCCACCAGTCAATAGGTAAAGTTCCTTCTTTTTGGTAATGGCGGTATACTAACTCGGGATGAGTTTTTTCCCAATGGGGGTCAACATCTCTTGCTGATTGAATAGGGCTCCCAACAATTCCTCTTCCCATTAGGCGATATTTACCGTTTTCATCTTGATATTTATATTTTTTAGTTGTCGATTCAGAGTGAGGTTGAAGTACGTCAGTATAATTAAAGATGTATTTGTTGCTTTTTGAGTAATAGAGAATTGTGTCATGTTTTCTATTCCATCTGATCTTGGAGTTAATTGCCTCTCTATAACACCATACAATTTCATTTTGAAAACAGTTTTCTCCAAAAACCTCATCCATTACTAATCTCATATATCCTGAAACTCTCCAATCACAATGAACATAGATACTTCCATCATCTGCAAGCAAGTCCTTCATCAATGAAAGACGTTCATAAATCATAGAAATAAAACTATCAGCGCCTTTTCCCCAGGTATCTCTATAAGCCAATTCTTCCAGGACATTTGCCTGCTTCGTGAACTCCTCACTGTTCTCACCAACCTCTATCTTCATAGAGAAATCTGCACCTACATCAAAGGGAGGATCGATGTAGATGAGCTTAATTCCACCATTCTTCTCAATCTCTTCTCTTAGAGGACCATTTTTAAGGCTTGACAGAATGAGCTTATTATCTCCCCAGATAAGTTTGTTTGTCCAGCCTGAAATTTGCCTGCCCCTGCCATCAAGATCAAAATCAAACAATGACTTCTGAATCTTTATATCTGTTCCAGCCCGAGGCTCATCAATTTGCTCTATGGTTTGGAATGGCAATACTATGTTACAAATATCATTCGTCTTTCCATTCCATACAAGTTCAACCTCTCTCTTGTCTTCAAAAAGGAGGAAACGGTATTTTTCAGGTAATGGTTTTCCAGAATGGAGATAAGTTGTAATATCACGAATCTCATTGTCTGTTAAGGTTAACATTTTTAGTCCTCATATAAGTTGTTTGTAATGATTGAGCTAAAGGTTATTTATTATTCATATTCGATAATCACTTTAACTTTAGTTGTTCCCTTTGGCAAGTACACACTTCCACTGATACTTCCTTCACTAAATTTGTACCTATCAAAGTTCTTAGTTGCTTTATCATTTTCAGCTTCCATTTCAACTCTTTTCATATTATCACAGCACTTCAGTTATTGTCACCAATAAATGTTTAATTTGATTTTCAGTCCGCCCCATAATCACAATAATGGCACTCCAGCTCCTCGTATATTTCAAAGTCCTCACTCAATATCCCCGCCACAGCTTCTTTGATTCTATACAACACCTTCACCAGTTACAATTAATAAAGGATTTCCAATGTGTTCAATTGCTTCTTTTTGTTCGTGAGTATAACTTGACGTTTCATTCACCACACATGAATGACTTGATAAGGATCAAAAGATGTTCTACAGTACATCTTGATTCTATCGACTGACCTCGATTGAGAACATTTTAATAATTTCACAACTCCAGAGAAGGTTAACATCTAAATAATAATTTGCATAATATTTATAACTTTGTATATTTAGTGACCAAACAGCTTAAATTTGACCACCAGACGCAGTATAATCCCCGAACACAAGTTGTCCACACCTTTTCTGCCGGTTGATTTTGTCTGTAACATCATCTTTAGCCGAGGTCTTTAAATTTACACGGATGCGCCCGTCAGTGGATACTTCTTCAGTGAGCACATGTCTCACGAGGAAGTATTCTCTCACGCTGGGACTTATCCTGTGGAAGGAACAGATAATATGGACATTATTATTTTCGATATGGCTGCAATCTTCTCCCGGAGATATTTCTCTCAACACCGACCGCTCAAAAAGAGCGCCATCTATCTGGCGTGCAACCTCACGCACCGACCAGCGATGCTGTATAGCCATACGCAGATAGAATTCACGCTCATCAGCCATCTTAGTCTTGGAAAGGATATGCAGGTTAGAAGACCATGGCAGTTCTCTCAACATTGTTGAGAGTTTCGGATAAGTGATTTGAATAATACTTGGTCCCTGCTTGGTCCTGACTTAGTCCCTATATAGTCCCAACTTGATCTCAACTCGGGCCGTGACTTAGTGTCATTTATAGCATCAAGTTCACTGACTTGGTGCTGGGAGGTCATCCATTCTCCCCCTTCTTTTCCCGGGTTAAGAATGCACGGCCTTTGGATGTCAGGCGGTATTTTTGGGTAGGACTTTTAGGTGAATCCGGTT
>CALBTS010000810.1 GCA_937968035.1 uncultured Methanomethylovorans sp. | reverse complement strand
TTTTTAGCTGTATTCACGATTGATTGTTTTTATGTTTGACTTACCATATATTTTCACTTTGGAGCTTTCTTACAACATGAAAAGCACCACTTAAGCTGGCTAAATAATCTTTTTTTAGCCTTTGTTGTTCTTCATCTAATAACATAGCAACTTTGCGGTTATTTATCTTGTATTTAACCTCTTTGTCAATACTAGTTATAAGATAGTCATAAAACATAGGAGATACAGGTATATTCATACCGCTCTGATTTGTAACAACAAGTTTGAACAAATCCTCTTCCCTATAAAGTTTAATTCTCTTGCGATTTTTTCTTAGCATTACACTAATTCTACCATCACCAGATCTTATAGAACTTCTCCATTTTGGGATAACAACTGTACCTATACCGTCCTTAGTAAAAACAACCTGTCCTTGGTGAAATGGATCAAGCTCTACTTCTGTGTCGCCATGCTTGATTTTCTTCTTTTCAAAAATAACAGCTTTAACTTTACCAGTCTGGTTTGGTATTTCGTTGTTTACGAGCCTCTCTGCGACCTTTTTTAATAGGTTTGCGAGTTGTTCTTTTGATATCAACTTTATCATTTTTTGATTTTCGTTTAATTTTAATTTTTTGAGGGGTTTCATCAATTATAGATGATAAGTCCTCCTTTACTAGGTTTTTACTCATTGTATTTCACTTTAAGGTTAGTGATTGGTTGACCTACATAGATTCGAACTATGACTCTTCTGAACCAAAATCAGACGTGTTGCCAATTACACCATAGGTCAAATAAAAAAATAGTTACTGGAGATTATTCTTAGCTACAATCTCTCTGTTCATTTCTGTCCGTGAACAGTAAATAGGATGCACATCTTATCCTCGTCTTTCGACTACCCTGCATATATCCATTACTGGAAGAAGTATTTGCTACAGTAACTATTTTATTTTTTTATTAGATATATAATAATTAATATATCTAAAGCTAATGCAATAAGAAACCACATTGTAATTTCTTTAAATGCTCTTAATGGATCCTTTTCCATATTATTATGTTTTAATTAGTGCCCAGAACAAGACTCGAACTTGCACAACCGTTAGGTCAAGGGATTTTAAGTCCCTCATGTCTACCATTCCATCATCTGGGCAGTTAATAAACAAAGGCAGGAACTATAACCACCTCTTTAATGGCGAACTCACCCTAGTTTTTCACTCCTTTGTTTATATTGTTATCTCTTAACCATTTCAAGAGGCCAGTACCAACAATTTCTATTGTCTGGTGTCATTAGACATATTCTGTCTGTGTAGCCTCTTTCTAAATGAGCTTTGGTATTTTCTTGATGTACATATAATACTTTACCAAAACAATTTGCCATTTCTGGACGACATATTATAGAATTTGGCATTACACATGAACATTTATCTTTAAATAATTGTTCAATGTTTTTTGGTAAAAATCCTTTAGCTTTACATTCTTTCATAGACTTTAATTCTACAAGATTGTCAGCCATTAATTTTCTCAAAAAAGCTTCTTTATTCATTTTTATTGATTTAAGATTCCTAATGCTATTAAACATCCTATGAGAATACTTCCATATATAATAAACCATTTAAATGGATTATCAAATGGATTCCTGTTCTGATTGATACTGATTGACATATCTCTTTATCCTTTCATTAGCTCTTTTACGACCCATTCGTTTGCAGAGTCTTTTTTTATACTTTGTAGTATGAAGTCTTGTTGAGATAGGACTAAGGACACACATCCTTGTTCCTTTACTTTTTAAGAGTTTTATCAATTCATATTCAGTCAGAGGTTTCTTCCTTTTTGGATCATTAATGACCTGGAGAGCAAGTTTTGATTTTGATATAATCTCATTTTTAATATCACTATCAATATTCTGCAATTTGTCAATGTCAGTTTTAGTGTTTTTCAACATTTCAATCTGCATTGATGTAATTGCTACTGTGTGAGTATGAGAACGATCAAAAGGAAACTGTCTTGGTAGTCGTTGCGATGAACCAAAAGGCCATTGAGTTCTTGTGTTACCACCCATACCATCAGGATGTTCAATTGGATGAATACCATTGACAGCATTGAGTTTACCAATAG
>CALBTS010000809.1 GCA_937968035.1 uncultured Methanomethylovorans sp. | reverse complement strand
CGCTGAGATATTCGTACATGGTGCTTTGTGCTATTCCTATTCAGGCAGATGCCTGTTCAGTAGTTTTCTCTTTGATCGCAGTGCGAACAGGGGTGCATGCGCTCAGCCCTGCCGCAGGCGTTACAGATTATTCGTCGATGGCAGGGATGTCAGTAGTCTGATGAATGGAGCATACCCGATCAGCTGTGCTGAACTCTGTACACTTAGCGGGATCAGGGAGATCTTAGATACCGGTGTGCAGAGCCTAAAGATCGAAGGTAGGATGAAAAAGCCGGAGTATGTCACAGCCAGTTCCAGAGCTTATAAGACCGCTGTGGAAAAGGTATGTTCCAGCGGAAAGAACCTTGAAGGAACTGAAGTCACTGCCATGAAGAAAGAACTTGCCAAGTTGTTCTACCGGGGTTTCACTGATGGTTTTGTACTTGGCGCCGATGATGTAACACATGCAAGATATAGTTCTAATTACGGTGTTCTTCTTGGAAAAGTAAAAGAGGTGATATATGGCGAACACAGTGCCGGTATAAAGCTGCTTCTGGAAGACGATGTGCATGTGAATGACGGTGTGAGCATCAATACCAATATTAAAATGCTTGGTTCGAAGGTCAATGCTATTGAACTCCTTAACCGGAACAAGGTACAGAGGGCAGAAAAAGGCACAAATGTAATATTGCACATAAGTTCAAAAACTGCAAAAGCTGTGCACACCGGTGACGAGGTCTACCTTTCCACAGATACTGAACTATTGGATGATCTGCAAAAGCTGGACATGCTAAAAATTCCGGTGGATATTTATGTAAGAGCTTTAAAGGACCAGCCACTTTCAATAAAGGTTACTGAGAACAGGTGCAGTATTGAACATATAGATGAATACCGGGTGCAGGAAGCCAGGAGTGCACCCACGGTACCGGAACAAATAACAAAGGCCATAGATAAACTGGGGGATACTCCGTATCATGCTGCTTCTCTAATAGTGGATTCCGATGAAGGAATATTCATACCTGTGGGCGTGCTTACTGCAGCCAGGCGTAATGCTCTGGAAAAGCTCAGGCTTACTGTGCTGCAAAGTTACAAAAGACCAACGTCATCCAATCAGCCATACGATGGTATTTCCCTTTTCCCCGCCTCTTCTGTCATACCCAAAGAACAGATTCCCTTTTCACCATCCAACGAACAACAACACGTTAAGCCTCTGCTAAGCGTGGAAGTATCTGATACTGCATCTTTGTTCCTGGCTGCGAGAAATGGTGCTGACATA
>CALBTS010000808.1 GCA_937968035.1 uncultured Methanomethylovorans sp. | reverse complement strand
ACCACCGAGATCTACACTCTTTCCCTACACGACGCTCTTCCGATCTATTGACCGTAGCGAAGAAACTTAACATAGTCATCATTAATCCATTTTGAGTTTTTCTCTTTAAGCTTCACTGTTCCGCCAGGTTCTCTCTTGTAGTCTTTCATTAATCCCATTATCCATTTCCCTTTGTTGGAACTTTCCCCAGAATAAGGGGGATTTCCCAATACAACCATAACAGGAGCATCCCGTTTTACATGACTAGCTTCATTTGCTTCAATGCTCAACCAACTTGCGAACAATGTACCAGTGTCTGGATGATGCTCCTCAAGACTATTGGTCAAATAGACTCTTAACCTTTGTTCTTTTGATGATCTATACCCAGAATCGTGTAATAACATTTCAAGCTTGAGATGGGCCATGGCGTATGGAGCCATTAAAATTTCGAATCCGTTTATCCTTGGAATTAAATGATCCTCTACATATTGACTCCAGATACCCTGCTGTCCTTCAAACTTCTTATGAATCTGCTTGATAACCTCAGCAAGAAAAGTGCCTGTACCTGTAGCGGGATCAAGAATCTGAACTTTGTGAACCTCTTTCTCAATTGGCTTTTTCTGTTGTCCAGGTACTTTTATCTTAATCTTGGATGTATCTGCGAGACCATGTGAAAGTCCAAATTCTGTTTTAAGAATATCATCAACCGCCCTTACAATGAAATTTACAACAGGTTCTGGTGTGTACCAGACGCCCCGGCTCTTTCGTAACTTAGGGTCGTACTCAGCAAGAAATGTCTCGTAAAAGTGAATGAAGGGGTCCGTTTGATGAGTCGGCTTACCGAAATCCTTCAACATTTCCTCAACGTTAGTGGCCCTGAAAATATCAGCTAAGGCATCAACGATCCATACAATTCTATCGTCAAGGTCATATCCAGCAATATATTGGAATAGCTTTCTTAGGAATGGATTTGATTTTGGGATGAGTTCTGCTGCTTCCTGACGGGTGAAGTTCTCGAGAGACGGGTCATTTAACCTTGCTGCGAACATCCCATAAGCAATTGTCTGTGCATAGATATCAGCAAATGCTTTGGAGGTAATGTCATGGATTAAGACCTGCTTAAAGGACTCATATTGGCTCAAAAGATTGATGTTCTGCAATTCGTTTACACCTTCAGTCTCGTTCTCTGGATCAAGTGCAAGGTCAATTACATTTGAAAGTAACTTAGCCTTGGCAGCCATCATTTTTGATAGCTTCTGTGCCGATTTTATTGTCTGCCCTACATATTCACAGAAGTTCTTTATCAGGTCTATGAACCTTTCAAAATTATCAGGAATCGGATGAATCTTGTTTCCAGAGATCTCACCAATTGTAATCGAGGTCGTGGCTGACCCATTTACAAAGAACTGAAAGGTCAGATAGTCGGTTATAATAAGATTATCAAGCGATTGCTTATATCTATCGAATTGCTCTTTGTATGTTTTACTGTTAATATCAGCTCCAATGTCCTTCGCCTCAATATACCCAACCGGGATGTTTCGTCTGGTTATAATGTAGTCAGGTGCACCACAAGCAACTCTTTTGGGTTCATTGGTTATTGTAATACCCTGTACTAGTGCTTCAATTAAGCCTAAAAGATCAGCTCTGTAGCTGTGTTCAGTTGAGATACCTGATCTATACCTTGCATTAACCTTATCGATATATTCTTTTACTGTCATTT
>CALBTS010000807.1 GCA_937968035.1 uncultured Methanomethylovorans sp. | reverse complement strand
TACAGGCCAACTGCCGCGAGGATACCTATTATAGCCCCTTCCGGATAGCGAGCTAGCAGAAAGATGGAATATATAAGAGCTGCAAGCCCGACCGGAACGAAGAATGTTTGAGAGATCTTAGGATCATTAAAGGCATGTTTCAGGATATAATAAGTGCTTTCAAGGTTCGAGCTTTGCATGATCACTATGCGTCTGACCGAATTGATCTTTATCCTGGACTGGACTATAGGAAGCAAGGTTTCATCCTCAGCCCCATCAGAAATGAAGATGGCATTAGAAGCAGGATATCTGGAAAGGATGTCGTCAAGCTGCTGGGAGATCTTCTGATCAGAGGTAATACCTATTTTCCTATCTCCTGCAAAGGTAATGAGCTCTGCATCCAGTCCTTTTGAACGCAGCTCATCCAGCACTTTCACACCGCCGAAAATAGTATTGGAATCAGAATCTTCTGGATCCGCAATGGACAAAGCAACGGCTGCTTTGATATTTTCCTCTCTCCCTATAATGGGACTTGAGACCTTCGCCTTTTCGCCCAGGTCATTATCCCGGTCTATACAGATGACAAGTGTATCCATGGAACCTTATTCCTAATTGCGTAACAAAATATAAATAAGTTCTCATGAAAATCGCCATCATAGAACGGCTTACTTAAATATTGAGCCCCAAAGAGTAAATTAGTCTGCGGGCCCATTTCAATTTTTTGTTTTTTGATGGTGATACCACAGGATCATCAAAAAAGAAACCTGCAAGTTTGATCGTTCCTGCACCGAACTCATGTGCCACATACACAGCCCTGTCCCCGTCAGTAAAACCACCGAAATTGAATACGTTTTCCAGGGGAACAGCCTGCGTGGACCCGATGACGTTCTGAAGCCGTGGAACATAGTTGAGCAGCTTGTCCATGTTGTCCCCATGAGCATGGACAACCACAAGAGAACCTTGCTTTGAAGCCTCTACCTCACGCTCCACATCCCCGTCCAGATCTGTGACTATAACATCCGGCATCCTGCCGGCATCCATTACAACTGCTGTTGCACCGTCCGCTGCAATTACCACATATCTTCCAAGGTCTAACCTGTCAAGGTCTTCGGCAAGGATCGGAGCATTACCACAAACTAGGACATCCTTCCCGGATATCTTTCTTTTTAGAGCGACCAGTCCCGGTGAGACCTGTGCTTCAAGCAGATGTGAAAGAAGAAGAGCCGCCTGCTCATCCTCTTCCCGACTAAAGCCAAAGTCCTGAAGTATCTCCTTGTATATTGGTTCCCAGGCCGTAAAGTCCATAGTCCTTTCCAAACTGCCTCAGCTTCTGGATATCCCAATGTGCATCGATATTCCTTCCACATCCCAGTCCTTGACGAGATCTCCACGGACTTCCACATCAAAGCCTATGATCTGTACATCTGCACGTACCTCGCTGGCGATCAATTGTTCCAGATCAAGTACCAGATCCACTACTCTCTCGTCATCGATGCAGATGATCACCTTAATGTTCTCTTCCACAGCAAGGTCCATCTCTTTCCTCATATCCTGAACCCTGCGAATGACCTCTCTGGAATAACCTTCTGCTTCCAGTTCCCTTGTAAGCTTAGCATCCACATATACAATGCCAGCAGATGACGAAGCACTTGCCACCAGTTCAGGCAGTGTCTCCTGGAAGTTGACCATGTCGGGACCTATGGTCACGATATTGCCGTCACCAAGCTGTAGCTCATAACCCTCGGAACAGGCGAGTTTCTTTTTCAATGCTATGGCATCCACCTGTTTTAAAGCGGCTATGACCTTTCCGGCATCGCCTTTGAAAACAGGCCCTATTGCTCCCGGATTCGGTATGGCACTGAAACCAAGTTCATCCCAGGTTTCGCCAACCCCGGTCAGTACGATGTCCTTGGAGTTGGTCTGGTCCATGAGCACCTCTTTAAGGTTCTTGACAGCAAGAGCTGCATTTTCTTCCGGGGGGCTGACAACTATTCTGCCCACAGGCCACCTCAGCTTACGCCCGACCTTCTGGCGGGCATTGGAAGCTGCCTCCACAATAGAGCGTGCAAGCTTCATATGCTGCTCAAGGTCCACATCTATAAGGGATCCATCAGGCACAGGCCAATCGTTCATGTGGACCGATTCCGGTGCGTCATTGTAGACGTTGCGTACCAGGTTCTGGTACATTTCCTCTGCAAGATGGGGCATAAAAGGAGCTATGACCTTTGTAAGGGTCGTGAAAACCTCGTAAAGTACCCTGTATACGGCTACCTTGTCCGGATCATCGGCCTCTACCCATGTCCTTGGCCTTATGAGCTGGATATACCAGCGGGAAAGGTCCTCAAGCACAAAGTCATTGATGGTCCTTATGGCCTTCTGGAGCATACAGGTCTCCATGGCAGAATCCACTGATCTGATCACAGACTGCATCCTGGAAAGGATCCACCTGTCCTCACTGCGCATATGTGGCTTCACCGATCCCAAGGTCACATTCGAAGGATCAAAGCCATCCAATGCCATATAGGGTAACGGGAAACGATAGACGTTCCACAGGATGTTGATCGTCCGATGGATATTGGCTATCTCATCCTTGCTGAACTTCAGGTCTTCCCAGGGTGCACTGGACGATAACACGTAAGCACGCAGGGTATCTGCACCGAACTTCTCGATGACCTCGGAAGGCTGCACTACATTACCCAGGCTCTTGGACATTTTCTTTCCTTCAACATCCAGAGTGAACCCGTGCATGAGTACGCTCTTATAAGGTGCCTTGCCAAAGGCCACCATGCTGGCACCTAACTGCGAATAGAACCATCCTCTGGTCTGGTCATGACCCTCGGTGATGAAATCTGCAGGCCACCATTTTTCAAGCTCTTCCTTTTGATGTGGGAAGTTCAATGTGGCCCAGGAAGCAACAGCCGAATCGAACCATACATCGAATACGTCCTCCACACGACGCATCTTTCCGCCGCATTCGCATGTAAGGGTCACAGAGTCCACATAAGGCCTGTGAAGCTCGATCCCTTCCGCCAGACCCGATCTTTCAAGAAGTTCCTGTTTTGTACCAATAACATCTATCCGTTCACATTCGGTACAGCGCCAGACAGGTATGGGTATGCCCCAGTAACGCTGTCTTGAGATACACCAGTCCCTTGCACCTTCCACCCAATCCCTGAAGCGTGCTGAACCTGCCCATTCCGGATACCAGACAACCTTATCTATCTCTGAAAGCATCTGCTCCTTTAATTCCGAGATCTTCAGGAACCACTGGCGGGTAGCAAGATAGATGATCGGTGTTTTACATCTCCAGCAGTGTCCATAACGGTGGGAAATAGTACCTTCTGCAAGCAGCAGCCCTCTTTCCTTGAGGTTTTCCACGACCACTTTATTAGCTTCCCTGATATGCATATCAGTATATTCACCTGCTTCTTCCGTATACCGGCCATCTGATCCTACCGGACAGAAGATGGGAAGCCCATGTTTCACACCCACTTCAAAGTCGTCCATACCATGTCCTGGAGCTATATGGACACAACCGGTGTTCTCTGCTGTTACGAAGTCTGCAAGATACACATTATGCTTGAAACGTGCCTGCTTGGGGATCTGGTCTGCAAGGGGGTGTTCATATTCCAGTGTCGTAAGGTCTTCACCCAGCATGGTATCCAGGATCTTGAAATCAGCAAACCTGCCTTTTTTGAGCACATCTTTGACCAGTGAGGAGGCCATGATCAGGATCTCACTGTCACCGGAAGATGTAACAGCCTTTACCTTGGAATACTCGAATGAAGGATGTACTGCCACTGCAATATTGGATGGTATGGTCCAGGGAGTTGTGGTCCAGATAACTATCGATGTACCTGGTTCATTCTTCAGGCGGAACTTCACATAGATAGAAGGATCTACACGCTCCTCATATTCAACTTCCGAATCCGCTATTGCAGTCTCACATCGGGGACACCAGTTGACCACTCGTTTACCCTCTTCGAGCAGGTCCTTTTGTTGAGCCTGCTTCAGCGTCCACCACGCAGCTTCGATATACTCGTCCCTCAGTGTCATATACGGGTCTTTCCAGTTGAGCCATACTCCCAGGGAATGGAACTGGCGGGTCATATCGTCTTTCTGTAATAAGGCAAATTCCTTGCATTTTTCTATGAAATTGCCGACTCCATACCTCTCAATATCTTTCTTGGAAGTAAAACCAAGAACCTCTTCCACTTTCACCTCTATAGGAAGGCCATGCATATCCCATCCTGCACGGTCAAGTATATGGTAATTGTTCATTGAACGGTACCTGAGTATGGAATCCTTGATGATCTTATTCCATGCAGTACCCAGATGTATGTGACCGGTAGTATATGGTGGACCGTCCACGAAAAAGAAACGCTTTGCACCCATTCTGCGCTGGCGTACCTTTGAGTACGCATCGATCCCGTCCCAGAAAACGTGTATCTTGGATTCGATCTCACCTGCGTTGTATTGACCTGTGATCTCCTTTAGCATAGGAAGTCTCCATAAGCATGAATGTTAGATATTCACCTATTGCGGTATTCAATTTAAATGCTTTGTTCTGCGTTTTAAGCAAAAAGGGATAGTAAATTACCGCAATTCAAATGCATACGCTTCATTATTTTTCATATTGACATTTATCTGCAGCATTCCTGCCAATCTGAACTTACATTACACTATATAAGTGATCGAAGAAAACAATTTATCCACCTGTTATCGGGAAATGCTACTCCATGACATCCTGAACCGATAGTGTTTCAAGCAAAAGTTCATTGAAAAGCAATTTTTCCAGCGTTCTTGCCGCATACATACGATGCTGGTGTTTCTGGATATCCTCGTTCATACGTAGTTGTGAATCAACCTGTATCCTGAGCAAGGCAAAATGAAAAGCATTCTCATCCCTGAGCTGCATTGAATAGAAAGTTTCAAGAAAATAAGGTAACAGATAAGGATTATCTATCACACTGCACAGAAGGAGCAATTCTTCAGGTATCAAATCAGGATCTTTGAGTACAGAGTGTCCGGTTATGATCTTCAATGTATCAAGAGAATATTCCTTCTCTGCTACGAGTATATTTCCCGGCATAGACATCACATACCTTCCTGAGACCATGTATATAATGAGATCATGACTGCGATAATAGTCTTTGTTCTATAATCTCTTTGCATTTGCGCAGATCTTCGGCACGGTTTATGTTCAATGCAAAAGCAGCATCCTGGCTTACCAGACTCTCATACTCCTGTTCCTGTTCAATATTGCTGCCATCTATAATATTGACACCACAAGGTACGATCAGTTCACCTTCCCAGTTAAAGACCGTATCTGGTCTTACTGAAAGGCCTTTACATATTGCCAGCGGAGAGAAAACCGACATAGCGGGTTTCCCGCATTTTTCATACTCCTCTATAACGTGATCAATATGCTTACCTTTAAGCAATGGCAGGTCGGCCATAATGACCAGGACCGGCGCATTGATAGCCGCCTCTTTAACGGCATATATCATATCACCTACATAATTGCCTCCTCCGGTCATGATAGTGCGTACCTTGCCATTGTAGTTTTTCTCAAGGAAGCTCTGGGTCAGAGGAGTAGCCGGAGAAACTGCAACATATATCCTGTCTATTCCGGAAGCCTCATGCAAAGCCTCTATAACATAAGTTATCAAGGGCTTATCCAGTAAACTCACACACGGTTTCTCACCCATCCCAAGCCTGCTTCCCAGGCCTCCGGCCATAATTATAGCATCCATGGAATACCTCCGTTATGATAGCTCAATACCAATACGATCATTATAAGGGCAATAGTTCTCCCCACCTCGTTGGAAGTGCCGATCACATCCCCGTTCATCCCTCCAAAGTGCCGGTTACTGATGTTCAATACGAGAAAAGCTGAAATAATAGAAGCTATAAGGGCAATAATCCCACAATACCAAATTCCGAAGGGTAGCAGGGCAAGCGAACATATGACCACGGAACCCAAAAGCCCCACTATATATTTTGGAAATGTGGTGTTCTGCACTAAGATAGACCCCAATCCCTCATGGATAGACTTGCCGAAAGCTGCTATTGTGAGCATGCACTGCATTGCTGAAACTTCTGCTATCAGCATAGAAGAAAACAGGATAGCTGCAGCAGTGCGCATACTATTATCAGCCCATAGAAGGGCTTCAGACTGAAGGGAAGCTATTGATGAATAAAATGCAAGGATACCCATTGTACAGAAACCTACACCTCCGATGCCAAGTGCCACATCCTTAAGAGCACGGATCTTCTTTTCCACCGATCCATGGGCAGTTACACCATCCCCGAAATCCGCAAGGCCATCAAGATGGTTAAGACCTGTAAGATAGTATACAAAAATAACTATCATTATAGCACTAATCTGCTGTGGCAATGTCATCATGGATAAGAAAGCGAAAACCCCCATCAATAGTCCCAGTACAGCACCTACGAGGATATGTAAATAGGTCCGCTTGAAGAACTCGTCCAGACCTTCCATTGTCAACCCCACCGGAATAGTGGACAGAAAACCAAAACCGGACCTTAATGCCAGAAGAAAACTTCTCATCCTGCGATCACACCACTGTTGTCATTGCTTTTGTTCTTTTTATCGCTTTCTTTTTCTTTATTAACACCTTGTTCTGCCATGCTTCTGGTATACATGTTTGCAGAAACACCACCTATAAGTCCGCCAATGACATCGTCCATAAAAGGACCTAGTTTTGAAAGAATGCCTGGTTTTTGTTTATCGAACCGTA
>CALBTS010000806.1 GCA_937968035.1 uncultured Methanomethylovorans sp. | reverse complement strand
AGATCGTATTCGGTGACTGGAGTTCAGACGTGTGCTCTTCCGATCTGACTTTGGTGCAGACCTTGGCTTCTTGAAAGACAAGCTACTTGTCTCCTTTGATTGGTTCAACAAAGATATTACTGACATGTATCTGCCTGGAGAACCTCTTCCTGCTGTTTTTGGAGCTGCAGAACCTAAAGAGAATATAGCCAGTTTGAATGTAAAGGGATTTGAGATTAGTGTTGGATATAAAGATTATATTATGGCCGCAGGATCACCATTGACACTTAGAGCATCAGTGAGTTTATCTAACTCTATTGGTACAATTACCAAATACCCCAACCCCGAAGGTATCATGAGCGATTATTGGGAAGGTCAAAGACTTGGTGAGATCTGGGGATATCACATTGAGGGACAATTTCAGTCAGATGAGGAAGCACAATCATATCAAGAGACTTTTAGTAATCCAGTTGCCCAATTAGGGAAAGTATATAAATTTATCATTAGAACAGCACAAAACACTCAATGGAAAGGATTGAGAGCTGGTGATGTCAAATATGTTGATAGTGATGGTGATGGTGAAATCAATAATGGAGAATACACTCTTTCTAATCATGGTGATCTGGAGATAATTGGCAATGCCATGCCTCAGTTCCCCTTTGGATTTACATTTGGAGCAGATTGGCAAGGCATAGATATATCATTAGCTGGTTCCGGAGTTGCTAAACAGGATTGGTATCCTACAGGGATGTTGTTTTGGGGATTTTACGAAAGACCTTATGTATCCTTCATAAGAAAAGACCTTCTAGATAATGCTTGGAGTCCGCAGAACCCTGACGGAATTTATCCGCAGAAATATCGTGGATACGTATCACTTGGTGCTGAGCGTTCTCTAGGTGAAGTTAATGATTACTACCTTCTGAATGTAGGCTATCTAAAAATCAAGAATCTCGCAATAGGTTATACCCTTCCGAAATCACTAACTCAAAAAATTGCGATCGATAAATTAAGGATTTACTTCAGCGGAGAAAACATTTTCACATTGCGTTTCGGAGATCTGACGAAGTACATAGATCCTGAACAGGCGGGAAGTGGTATAAGCTTCTCTGACCCCGGTAGTGCAGTAGGTAGAGCACGCCTTGAGGAATATCCATATTGCAAAACGTATTCGTTTGGTGTGAGCATTACACTGTAGATAAATCAAACTCTTAAAACAAAAGAGAAATGAAAAAAATAATATATACTCTGTGTCTAGCCTTGAGCGTTGGTTTCATAATTAGTTGTGAAGACAACTATCTTGACAAGGTTCCAAAAGACAAGGTCGATGCCAATGCTTTCTTTAATACTGCAACTGACCTTGAAATATATACAAATAGCTTTTACAGCCATTTCCCGCCCCAGGGAGTTTATGAAGCACACGATGATGCTTCTGATAATATTGTATGCTTAATTGCAAGAGACAGAGTAAAAGGAACCAGGACTGTTCCGGTTGCCCGAGGAAGTGGTGGTTGGTCTTGGGAAAATTTAAGATCAATTAACTTTTTCCTTAATAATTATAACAAGTGCAACGACCAGCAGGCTAAACTAAAATATGGTGGTCTGGCGAAATTTTTTAGGGCATATTTTTACTTCGATAAGGTGAAAATGTTTGGAGATGTCCCCTGGTATAATAAGGTTCTTGAAGCTGGTGATGAGGAACTTTACAAACCGAGGGACTCACGTGATTTAGTAATGGACTCTGTTCTTGCTGACATAAATTACGCAGTTGCACATCTTCCTATGGAAAAGAAATTAAACCTGGTCACCGGTTATACTGCTCTTGCATTAAAAGCACGCATTTGTTTGTATGAAGGAACTTTTAGAAAATACCACAATCTTGGTAATCATGAAAAGTACTTAAACGAAGCGGTGTCAGCGTCAGAGCAGCTTATTGCACATGACGCCTATCAACTATTCACAAATGGGGGTGTAAATGCATCTTACCGTAACCTCTTTGCAAGAAATAACCAGGATGTAACAGAAACTATACTTGCAAGAGATTATGATAAGGATTTCATTCGTCATGGCGTCGCTTACTTATGCACCGCCCCAACAATGGGAGCCTTTGGGCTTACCAAGGATTTGGTCAATAGCTATTTAATGGTTGATGGCAGTAGATTCACTGATATTGTAGGATATGAGACTATGGGTTTTTGGGAAGAGATGCAAAATAGAGATCCCCGTCTAATTCAAACAACGGCAGGCCCCGAATTTACTGTTTACGGCGAAAATGTCAGGGAGCCCGTCGACCTTAAATTGACTACCACAGGGTATAGGGTGATTAAAACCTTACCCACCAGAGATCAATGGGCTTCAAGTAGTTCCTATAATGATATAATATTCTTCAGGTATGCTGAGACTTTATTAATATTTGCAGAAGCTAAAGCTGAACTGGGCACACTTACACAAGCAGATCTTGACAAATCGATCAATAAGCTGCGTGAACGTGTTGGCATGCCTAACCTTATCCTTGCGGATGCAAATGCAAATCCAGATCCTTATCTTGAAAGCATGTATCCTAATGTAAATAGTGGCCCGAATAAGGGGATTATCCTTGAAATAAGAAGGGAAAGAAGGATCGAGCTATTTTTTGAAGGACATCGATGGGATGATTTGATGAGATGGAAAGAAGGCAAAAAATTGGAGAAACCGATGTTGGGAATATATTTCTCAGGACTAGGTTCGTTTGATTTCAATAACGATGGAAAAACTGATGTGTATCTCCATAATGGCGATCCATCCGGCGCTCCTCCCGAAACATCAACAATTATTGACATTAGACAAAGACCTCTGACAGAGGGATTATCAGGTAACCTTTTTCCTTGGAAGAATGTTATCATTGCTTTCGATGAGTCCAAAGATTACTATTATCCTATTCCACTTGAGGATCTTGCCTTGAATAGTCAGCTTGTTCAGAATCAGGGTTGGGACTAAGGTTCAAAATTTGAATTAACTAGCAGGTCAATTGTAGATGGTGGTTACTTGTAAAGCCTCACTTTTGTGAGGCTTTACATTATCTAGATTGGATGTTTTAGTGATA
>CALBTS010000805.1 GCA_937968035.1 uncultured Methanomethylovorans sp. | reverse complement strand
GGCTATGAAGGTCGCAATAAAGTAGATCCTGGGTTTATACTTGTACTTAGGGATCGTTGTCTCCTCAAAATTCCATGGTATTTACCTTGGCATATCAAACAAAACATGCTACTCAAGAATGATAAATTTTATCAATACGGAAAAATTTTCATTAATTATAAGCAACAGTCTTCATCCGGGATGACCTCCTGTATTTAAGTCTTTATATCTCAGCTCTGCAGAAAATGTATTAATATCAACACTATAAACTGAAATTTGAATTATATCACAAATGGAGATTGCAGAATATAATATATTTATACCTGTCCCGTTCTCCAAAAAAGAGAGGTTTTCTGCATTTCCTGAAGCTATTGACTTTGATTGCAATACATTGGTTCAGCAATTATCAGGACCGTAGTTACAAAATATTACTCCAATCAGTTTCACGATAACATTAGTTGAATTTATTTTTTACAGGAACATCCTGCTTGCCCGAATTTATTCTCCACTAACCTGTCATATACCATGTCGATGATAGTTTTAAGGTTCACTATATCCTCACGGTTGTATTCGAGCAAAAGATCAAGGGACCTGTTGTTTCCACGTTCGTATTCCCGCCAGAGGCGTACTGCATCAAAACCTGAAAGACCTGTAGTTCCCTCACTTCTGGAGATGCCAAGCATTTGTTCTATCTTTTTCAATCCGCCCGAAAGACCGATACGGCGCAGAGGGTACATCAGATCGATGTGCAACTGGTCAAATTCGATCTCAGGGAATTCCCTTTTGATGAAGGGCAGATCAAAGCGGGCGCCATTAAAAGTGATAAGTGTTTCGTATTTGGGCAGCTCTTCAACGATCTCTTCAAGGTCGATGCCTTTGACGTATGTTCTTGCTTCCTTTCCGTTATAAATGCCCACCACTGTAATATTATCATGACAGGGGGTAAGACCGGTGGTCTCGATATCCACACATGCCACATTATCCGAAAAATGCCTGTAGGCCCTCCAATGTTCTGAAGAAGGCAGGGAACAGGCAAAGAATGCATGGTCTCTGGCTTTTAACCGGTCCAAAGAATCCACTATGCCTGCACAGATGAGACTTTTCTTCTTATCCGGAATGGGCACACTGTCCCTTTCACAGAGGAATTCTTCCCATGTTCTCACACCACTGCTCCATATGCGTTTCTCAATCGTGGCGCCTATCATAGGCATGTGGATATAAGTGCTTTCTAGCATTGAACCGGCCT
>CALBTS010000804.1 GCA_937968035.1 uncultured Methanomethylovorans sp. | reverse complement strand
TACGGTATCGTATTCGGTGACTGGAGTTCAGACGTGTGCTCTTCCGATCTTTGTAAAAGGTATGATTATTTTGTTTGCTGTATGGCTCAATTACATCAGAGAGAGAAGTAGGAATAAATGATATAGATTGGATGTGATTACTTTGTTCAAAGATGTCTTTCCTGACCGACCAAATGCACTCAAAGAAATATTTGGAAAAGATAAGATTGTAATTGGAATGATCCATTGCAAACCATTACCGGGATCACCATTTTATAATGGTAATTTCAGAGAAACGCTTGACGCTGCAGTTCAAGATGCAAGAACATTTGTAGAGAATGGAATTGATGGACTGCAGATTGAGAACGCTTGGGATCTTCCGTTCCCCAATCCTAGGGATATTTCCTTCGAAACGGTAGCCGGTTTGACGGCCGTTGCAATGGAACTACGAACGAAGTTCGATATACCAGTTGGAGTCAACATGCTTGCAAATGGTGTAGTGCCAGCTATGGCTGTTGCATCTGTTTCAAGTCTTCTGTGGGTTAGATGCAACCAGTGGGCAAATGCCTATGTAGCTAACGAAGGGTTTGTGGAAGGTCCTTCAGCCAAAGCATTAAGATACAGATCTTTCCTGAAATCAGATAGTATAAAGGTTTTTGCTGACGTTCATGTTAAGCACGGCAGTCATGCGATTACTGCTGATAGATCTGTTGAAGAGCAGGCTCTTGATAATGTATTTTTTGCAGCAGATGTTTTGATTGCAACAGGCGAGCGAACGGGCGATGAAACTAGCTCCGACGAAATCAGAAGGATTAAAGCTGCCTCGAAACTTCCAGTGATTGTCGGCAGTGGGACTTGTGAGAATAACATCACGAGAATACTTGGTGAATGTGAAGGTGCGATTGCCGGTACTCATCTTAAAGTTGATGACAAATGGTGGAATCCTGTTGACTCGGAAAAAGTAACGAGGCTCATGAGAATCGTCCGAAAATTCAGGGGAGAGTAAATATGGAAGGATTCGTAAGAACGGTACTTGGGGATGTGTCATCAGAGAGCATAGAGGGAATGGTATTGGTTCATGAGCACCTGAATTTCGACACATCTAGAATCAAACATGATCCAGATGCATGTATGACTGAGCCTGAGACAATAATTGAAGAACTCAAGGAATTTTCGAGAGCAGGAGGAGATCTGTTAGTAGACCTTTCAACAACTAATACTGGCCGTAATCCCGAGATCTTAAGACACATAGCAATGAACTGTTCAAACAAAGTGGTATGTTCGACAGGATTTTACTTCGGCCTTTATCTTCCGCTTCTAGCAATCACAAGCAGTGCAAATTCTCTGGCTGAAAGGTTTGTTAGAGAGATAACAGAAGGGATCGACGGTACTGATGTTAAGGCTGGAGTAATTGGTGAAATCGGTTGGGGTCAACAAGTGCTTCCTGCGGAGAAAAGGGTCTTCGAAGCTGCTGTTATCGCTCATAAAGCAACCGGAGCTGCAATAATCACTCACACATATTTCGGTCTTAATGCTCTTGAACAGTTGGATTTCTTGGAGAAGAAGGGTGTGAACACCAAAAAGGTTGGTATTGGTCATATGGATTTGTATCCCGATCCGGATATCCATTTTGAAGTAGCCAAAGATCGGAAGAGCGTCGTGTAGGGAAAGAGTGTAGATCTCGGTG
>CALBTS010000803.1 GCA_937968035.1 uncultured Methanomethylovorans sp. | reverse complement strand
GTTGCTCCGCAAGAGGATAATATGTCGATATACAAACTTGGCAGCAACAATCTCCACCATGTAATTTGAGTTGTTCTCGTTTGTTGAGTTCATTTCTGTCTAATTTTATCAAACTCAGCTTCTTTACTTTTTTTACACTTTTCATCTTGTTCAATTTTAAGGTTTTAATTCTGATTGAATAATATATGATATGCTCACTACAAAGCCTTTCTAATCTAAACGGATTACTTTTCTGACTTTCCCTATTATAAGAACTGGATTACTAAATTCAGTTAAATCTCTGGAATACATGTTAATGCGATCAACTATCTCTGGTGACAGTGAAGGTTCTTTAAGTTTTTCTTCCTTTAGTTTTAGAAAGTACGATGCCTCATAAGTAAGCAATACTTTCCCGCTTGGTGATACAAATGATGGGTAGACGGGCAACTTTTGTGTTGACTTGTCACGTGAGTGAATAAATCCGAAATAGTCGTCGGTAAATTGTTCAATATTGAAAGCAGTTATGGCTTTGTCATCATATAGAATATAATAATTATAAGCTTCTAACGAACTGGGGAAACCAGCCAAATTTTTAATTAGATACATGTTCATAAGCCGAAAATTATTAGTACAATTGAACTCGCCTTTTATCTGATAACTACCAACTGATATATAATCAACAGGATAATTGCCTTTCAAAGGGCCTTTCGTTCTTACTAAAAGGTATGGCCTTATTGAAAAATCATCAAGGCTGAACACATAAGATGAATCCTGATTATTAATCTGAATAATATACTCCCCAGGAGCATCTGTCTTTACTACAGATATTGAGCTTCCATGCAATAATTCGTAATTAATAGGAGGCGGATAAACAGTCCATGTTTTAAAGTCAAATCTCTTTTCCCAGATCAGGTCACCACCCCAATCCTGAACCGCAATTCCGCAACCAAGAGAATCTTCAGGAAGGCCGCCACGTGAATAAAATGAATAAATAAACAATGAATCAGGCGCATATACGATTGATATCGCTTCTGACATATCATCAACTGCCCGAAGCCTCTTATTACCCAGGAATTCACCTGTTGACAGTCTGTACAGATATAGCCTATCCAGAATAGAAACGTAGAGCAAATCTGAATGCTCATCCATATCGTATCGGACATTATTTCTAACTGCGTTTAACTCACCTGGTCCCATGCCCTTTTTTGCCACCAACCTGATAAATTCACCGGTAATGGAGAATTGATATATTTCATCATTAAATACTGCAAGGATATACTTTTCCCCAACTTTATAATCTGTTGAGTTAGCGATCATCGAAGAATCAGTAGTTTGAAGTTGTACAACTTTAATATCCTCAACTAACTGAGAAAGCTTAATTGATCTATTTGTCAACTTTTGAGGATCAAGGTCAGCAACTTCAAAATCAGCTATATTTACCAATGGCAATTTATATTTTCCCGAACCTCTACTGCAACCTAAACAGATAGGTAGAAATAGAAAGAACCAAAAATAACGTCTCAGTTTACTCATTGTTATCTTCCTTTAATGGTTATTCAATAGACAAAGACCTTAAATCGCACATATTAGGCTGATCTAAAACTTCATTATATTCAGAAGGGGACGGGCAAAGCCACTGAAAAAGACACTTATCACAAATATCATTATTTCTTATGCTTCTCCAAGCTGACCCCTTCTTTAATTGTTCGTCTACAAGGCTAAATATATCAGATTCAATTGTCCCCACTGGTTCACTATTAAGACTTGTATAAATATTCCCATCTGCTGATAGAATAAGTCGGCCAAACCTGTTTGTATTGATTAATTGATGAGCAAATATCTCCCTCATGCTTAAACGATTGTTCAAAATACTTTCCATATTAAGATAAATATTGTCTACAAAGAATTCTCGATTCGTGCCTATGTAAGTAGGTACAATTTCAACAGATCTTTGAAACCGATCAGCAAGTTCCATCGCATAGGTATAATCTTCAATTGAAATAACTTCTAAAATAAATCGTGAAAATAATTGATTAGAATCTAATAATTCACTTACCTTGGCAAATCTTTCAACACTGCACTGTGGTTCAAACAGAACATCAATTGTATTATTGCTACCAAATAGCCATTTAAGGTTGTTTGCATTTTTTATTATTGATAATGAATGAATAACAAATCTCTTGGCAATTGAAAAATTACTAATATAAGAGCATAATGTTTCTAAGTGTTTATAAGAAAAAATATCGCCTCCAGCAATAGATAATTTAATAAGTCCAGAAAATGGTATGAAGGATAGAAAACTAACAATTCTTTCAATAGACAATTCCCCTTTTTGCTTAAAGCACCACAAATGCTGCTTGCTGGAAACTCCACAATTAGCGCAATTATTTGAACATTTACCATTGATATACAAAGTCAATTCTGTAAACTCCGAGAATTTTTTAAAACTATCAACTGATAAAGTATTAAGTGAATAATTGTCAATAATCAGTTGTGGAATAACTGAAATAGGCTTTTTTAAGGTGGATTTCCTTGGAACTAACTCTCCAAATCTATTATTTATTAATCTACTAATTAAAGAGGATACTACACTTTCATTTAGCTCGTCTAATGTTATTTCAATAGAGTAAGAATTATCTAACAACTTTAACTCTCTATCAATTCTGGACGAAATATTAACAATATAATTCCCCGTTTGTGAATTATAGAATAATACGTTCTTCTCCTTTGAGAATATAAAAATAAATGGATATAATACCAACCAGTAACCATTATTGCTCTTCATATTCACTCCATTAAAAGTCTAGTTAATTTATTAATTACAGTTGGGTCTTCAGATATAAAATCGGAAATACTAT
>CALBTS010000802.1 GCA_937968035.1 uncultured Methanomethylovorans sp. | reverse complement strand
GGCGAACACCGAGATCTACACTCTTTCCCTACACGACGCTCTTCCGATCTATCATCGCAACTCAGGACAAAGACCTGAAGATGGTACCTGGTCATCATTATAACCCGTCGAAACGGGAGAAGTATCATATGTCGCCTGTTGATGCTAGGTTCTCATTTTACTGTCAATTATTGTCAGGAGATTCTACGGATAATATCCCTGGAATCTATCGTATAGGTGAGACAGTTGCAGCTAAAAAGCTTTTACGACTTAAAAATAAAAGTAATAAAGAGCTATATACTGCTACTCTAAAGGCTTATAACGAGGCTCAGGCTACTGATAAGATTCGGGAGAAGATGCCCGGTGATAAGTGGGGTGAGGACCGTATCAAGGAAGTAGGTAGACTCCTTTGGATGTTGCAGGAAAAATATCAACTGTGGAATCCAGGAGAGAACCACTATGGGTGTGTCGGACTCGACTAGAAGCTTTACTGTGGTAGCTCCATGGACCATACCTGTAAGTAAAAACAAAAGTTTCTCACCTAACCTGAATCAGTATCGAAATGCCCATTATCAGGTACTAGCTAAGGCTAAGAGAGAGTATGCAAAGCTTATCAGTGATCAACTTAAGGGAATTGAACCCTTTAAGAGGGTGATGGTCACACTGATTGCATATCCACCAACTGCAAGGGATTTTGACAATGATAACCTAGCCCCTCATATGAAGTTTGCATTAGATGCTATTGTTCGTCATGGTATCTTGGAAGATGATAATTATAAGATCGTGACTGAAACACGGCATAGGGTTGGTGCGATAGATAAGGAAAACCCACGAGTTGAGTTCTTAATTGAGGAAGTTTAATGTGGAAGAAGATGAAGATTTTGATTTTTACTATGAGCATCTCCAGCTAGGTTGCCTGGGTTGTGGTGCAGTATTCCCCTCGAATGAGTTGTATGGCGGGCGATGTCCTATATGTGAATCTAGTGAGATAACTACATTCGAAGATGTATTGGACAATTACCGAGAGCACCTGAGGATTCTGAAAGAGATGGGTCTAGATACCGAGGAGGGCTGATGATCAGCCATCTAGTAATACCTGATGTACACGCTAAGCCGGGTACCTCACACGATAGGCTGCGTTGGCTAGGTAAGTTCATTACTGATGTACAACCAGATAAAATCATCTGTCTAGGTGATTTTGCTGATATGGAGTCTCTCTGCTCCTACGATAAGGGTAAGAAAGATTATAATGGTCGAAGTTATGCGATGGACATCGATGCCGCTGTGGCTGCTCAGGAGGCCCTCTTCGAACCGATTTGGTCATATAACTCTGCACGGCGTGAAGGTCGAAGAAAACAGTACCGACCTGAGCTTCATATGTTATTGGGTAACCATGAGCAGAGAATTCTCCGTGCCATTGACATGGACCACGTCATGCTCGAAGGGATCATATCTATGGAAGATCTTGAATATGAGAAATTCGGATGGTCTGTATACCCGTTTTTGGATAGGATAGATATTGATGGAATCATATACTCCCACTATTTCATATCGGGTGTGCTTGGCAAGGCGATTGGTGGGGAAAACCCTGCAGCCTCCATCCTTAATAAGCAGCATATGTCGTGTACTAGTGGTCACACTCATACCTATGATATTGCTCGTAGGACTCGTGCTGACGGTTCTTCTATGAGGGCTCTTGTAGCAGGATGTTATACGAATAACTATGAAGAGTATGCAGGACCTGCTAATGATATGTGGTGGAGGGGTGTGTTCCTCAAGACAAACGTTAATCGAGGCGATTATGATTTACAGGAAATTTCCTTACAAGAGCTTCAACGGAGGTATGCATGAGTGATAATGTAGTTGGGTTTGAGAAGAAAAAGAAAACCTTCTTTCGATTTATAATGACAATCACATATATTGATGATTCGAAAGAGGATATTGAGTGTACCTTCTTTGGTACTTCAGTAGATAATCCACACTTTATGTTGTTCTCTAATTCACATCCTAATACTGATGACGATGATGAATCACAGGTACCAGATCTTCTGATAAATACAGATAATGTAAAATCTATCCGTAAGAAGAGCCTAGAGAAAGTAGACTGGTAATACTGAAGGGCCCTAATGGGCCCTTTTTAATATGAAAAATACCTCACAACATACAGAAGAGATAATCAAATTGCTGGTAGATAAGTATCATGAAATTGATACGGACACACTAGCTGAGATTATTGAAGATATACAACACCTTCATATGCAAATCCTTATGGAAGAACGACATAAAGAGATGCAGATGAGGGGATATCAGATGAGTAATTAATGTACAAATCAGAATATAAAGGTAAAGGCGGTATTGAAGCTAAGGTAGTTGCACACTCAGAGTATGCAGGTACTGAGATTCATACTCTAGAGTTGAAATATCCACGGTTCATTCATGCTGAGTTTATGACCCATCGTATGTTCAGCCGTAATGCTTCTAGTAGTAGGGCGATCCCTGTTGATAAGTTATTGAAACAGATTGAAGAGAAACCTGCTATGCCTATCCATTGGGGCAAGAATCAGCCTGGGATGCAGGCTAGAGAAGAGTGTACAGCTATTGTAAAGCCATCATGGTGTGGCTCTATGAACGTAGATATGGCTTGGCAGAATGCTGCTAGTGATGCAGTTGGGTGGGCTAATGCTATATCGGATGCTGGGTACCATAAACAAGTAGTCAATAGACTGACTGAACCATTTCAGTTTATCAAAGTAGTAGTAACTGCTACTGAGTGGGATAACTTCTTTAAACTTCGACTGCATGAGGATGCTCAACCAGAGATCCATGAGCTTGCTCGTTGTATGCTTGAAGCTATGGAGAAGAGTGATCCTGTTTATCTGGAAGAAGATGAATGGCATCTTCCCTATATCTTAGATGGTGAACGTATCCAGGTTCCTTTGGAAGCTCAAAAGAGGGCTTCTGTAGGTCGATGTGCTAGGGTTTCATATCAAAACCATGATAATACTAATCCAGTAATATCAAAAGATATAGAGCTTCATGATATCCTTCTAGGGGCAGGCCACATGAGTCCATTTGAACATCAGGCGAAACCAATGCCATTTGAACCTGTCAGACTTATTGAAGGTGGTGTTGTGTTTGAGGACGGGGTTACTCATTTTGATAAAAGTGGAGTAGCTTGGTCCGGTAATTTTAAAAATTGGGTACAATATAGGCAGGTACTTTAATGGATAAATCATCAACAAAATATAGACTATATCCTGCTCGTCATCCTGATGAGACATATGAGGAGTATAAGGAACGAAGGAATGAAGTTAATTGGTATATTCGAAAACGTTTACAGAAAGGACGTTTACTTTGGCCTTCTAGTGTAATGAAAACCTATTTGAAGGGTGTATAAAATGTACGACAATATTACACATAAACTACTTCATGAGAAATCTAAAAAAGAGTGGGAGGAAGATCTGATTAAGTCAGTCAACAAGGTCTCTGAAGATCCTTGGAGGGAT
>CALBTS010000801.1 GCA_937968035.1 uncultured Methanomethylovorans sp. | reverse complement strand
AGATCGTATTCGGTGACTGGAGTTCAGACGTGTGCTCTTCCGATCTTTAAAGACTCTTTGTTTAGCTCTTTATACTGCTTATTATATTGCTTTACCTTTTCAGGGTTTTTCGCTTTATATTTTTTAGCAGCTTTTGCAGCAATCTTTTTATACTTTTGAGTCTTTCTTCTTTTAGCTTCACACTCTTTACAAGTATTCAAATAGCCGTCAGCCATATGAGTATTTTTAAAAAATGCTTTAAAAGACTTTATTATCCCACATTCTTTACAAGTTTTCACTTATTGTCTCTCTATTTCGGACCTAAGTCCTACGCTTTTCAGCTAGTCGTTGATGGTTCCTCTATTCGAGGCTTCCATGCTGATTGTCCAATCTATTGGTTTTTAAACATTCACGCTTGAGCTTATTTCATCTCTTCGTTGTAGTCCAATAGTTCTAAGGAGTTTCCAGCTTTAAAAAGAGTATTCTCTGGTGTTTTAGGCGACCAGTAAGAAGCTATCATTAACCTCTTCGCCTTTCTCAGTCTTAGTGAGTTCAGTAATGCGCTGGACAACATTATTAGGTCCAGTACCTACGAATTTATTAAAGAAAGTTTGATCACGAGCATCCTTCCAGACATCACGGGACCAAACCAGTTTCTGGTCGGTAGTCAACCGAGCAAAGTTTGTAAGAGCCATTTGGCTTCTCCTCTATAATTGATTTAGTATTATTAGTGACATTTCGGAGTCTTTGCCGGATCTTCATTAACGGTAGTGATCTTTACCGAAAGCATGATTGAGGTTCATGGAAACCTATAATTTATTAAATATATTCTACGCTGGCACCACCATCTGCACATTGCCGTCGATTGCGTGCAAGGGTACTGGTAGAGTTGGACGCTGCCCTTCGACATCCAACAAAAACGGTTCAATCTCAGTGGAAAGCATTAGATCGGGTGGACTCTCTACGTACCTATCCAACTCTGCATCAAACGCGTACTTATCTTTGTGATAATAGTAGTCCATCCCGACTATTCTCCACGGCTTACCCTCCATCGCTATCTGCCCTGTGAGAAAAGTCAGTGGATCTTCTGTCGGCACGTCCAGAATAAAGTGGTTCAGCTTTTCGTTTGCGACAACCTGAGTGCCGGGCATCATAGAGCCACCATCTGGGCAAGTATGCTCCATCCACTCTGCACGCATGACTGCCAATTTACTGAGCGTACCGTTGCCCTCTATATAATCTCCGTTAGCATCCTTTGCCTGGATATCAACGTTTGAGGGAGTGATTGCTAGGATCTGTAGATACATTATCTCACCCTCGCCCGAACAGAATGTCCTTTGCGCGCCTTTCTCGCCGCTATCGCTTCAGGCTGATCACACAGATCCTCAAGCGCCGTCATGATCGCTTGTTTATCCCGATTAGATCCTACACGGTCCTCTATTACTGCTTTGACATCTTGCGGATCACGCAGCTGTTTTATACCACTGATAAACTTGCCCCACGCATTAGCGGGAACGCTTGGGTTTTTGTCTGGGCGTTTAACTTGGCCGGGGATTAGGTTAGGCATTGATGCGTACCTCTATTGCGTCTATTAGACCTACCGCCGCTTAACGGTCTAGCAAATGCTGTGTTGCGAGAACCGGCACTCAACCTTGAATTTGATACAACATTACCACCCAACGCCATGGCCCCAGCTGGCCGTGGTGAATAATAACGCTTCCCGAGAAAATCCAATATAACTCCGGTATCTGTCTCGCCAGCGCCAACCGCTGGACTATCCGGCACCGGATAAACGCCTAAATACAAATCTGGGTTATCTTCTATATTTGATACATCCGGCGTTTGCAGATTGATGTTTTCTACTGTGTTTCCGTAGCAAACGTTCCCCTTGGCGACCGTTCCGCTTGCAACTGTTGTGCTTCCGTCATTCTCGTCGCGGATGCCGCGCTCGTTACCTACGCAAACATTATTTTTTACTGTTGCACTAACTGATAGCGGCATCCATATCCCGTCGCCACCGTTTTGTACGAATGTACATTGCTGTACAGTGCAACTATCACTAGACCCCACGAAAAAAACACCGCGTCTGCCGTTGTTGGTCGCTATAGATGATTCCATGCTTATCGAATCAGCGTTATTGAACATGAAGCCGTCACCTGCATTTCCACATGCAAGGCAACGACGAAACTTTATATTTTCAGAATGATTATCGGCACTAAACCCCATACCCTCTACGCCGTCCCAATCAATAGTATTTTTTGCCGTACAGTCGCTAAATATAAGTGGCCCCTGAGTATTGGCGTTCGCAAAAAATGTGATGCCATTAGGATTCTGCCCGATATTGATATACAGAGTTGTACCAACTTGGTCGAACTCATAGTTACCAACACCTGAACCGGCACCGTCATTGTGGGTAAGCTTCGTGCGGTAGGTTGTAGAATAATTCCGCATTTTCTGGATCTGCCAACCGAACCCAACCTCTTTGCTGTAAACATCTCCTGATACTAAAGACCATCCAGAAGTTCCAACCGACACTACGGGTCCATTCGTGTGGAATCCATGCCCGGTATCAGCGAACCCGTTACCATCTGCCGAACAGTTTGATATCGTGCCCGCGCAATAACCCCGAAAATCAAACCCATGTTTTCCATTGGCGTTTGACTCGCATCCACTAATATCAATTCCAGTGATTGAATTATTAACATTGTTGTTTACAAATAAAAACCCGGTCCCGGTATCTGCTGTATATCCAGGTGACGCTTTCCCGCAACCAGACGCTGTAGCATCCTTAAGAACAAACGAAGTTACTGACTTACCGTTACTATCAACATAGAGACCATTCTTGTTGGCGTTACGCAAATCAATACTATGGACTTGGCCATTGAGCCCAGAAAACGCTATGCAGTAATCTGCGGCATCATTAACGTCGATCAATCCCGCTTCTTCTGGAGCATCGCCGCGAATTATCAATTCTTTGGTTGGCGTTAGCGTGTCGTTATGCACGTCGCAAACAAACAATGTGTCGTTATCACTCATATTCCACCACTGTATGTTTGCAAACCCTTTAAATGCATTCGCGTAGCTGGTCCCGTTTCCGTTTCCGTATGAATACCCAGCATCAGGGCGAACGTAAAACTCCGCCATTTATGTAAATCTACCAATAGCGATTACACTAACGCCTGAGCCTGTAGACACCTTCCAAGCGCCACTTATACTGACAATATCGAGTAACACTAGCCTGGGGTTTCTGTCTGTCGGTGCATTGGTTTGCACTGTAATATCACTGCCAGCGCCATCCTTGATTTTAACGATGCAGGTCGTATTATTTGTTGAGACAATATGCAATGCATGGAGTAAATCACCTGCGGCCCCTGTAGCCCCCAACACCTGATCAGTTTGACTAGGATCAACGGTTTCATACTGATACTGTTGTTCAATCCGTAATACGTCGTTTGTTTGGTCCTCACCAGATATTAAAGTCGCTAGATTAGTCCTGGTGATTAGCGGATCACCGTCAGTTCCAGCACCGGTAGCAGATAAATAAACAGGGTTGCCATCATGATCTTTCGCTTTTAAATTTGCCACTTATAACGCTCCTAAATAGTGAGAATTTCTACTGTCTGAAAAATCAAATGAAGGTATATGCGGGATGCCAATGATGTTGGATACGCTGATATCCAGATCATCATCCATTGATACCCAAGGCGAGGGACCGGAGTGATCATAAACAGCTGTAATGCTCTGTCCGTAAGATAGCGGACCACCAGATACACCAAAGGTTATGCACTTTAAATCTTCGCTAAGCCCTGTGGCCGAGGTAAATGTCCAAGTTGTCGTGTCGCCATCGACATCAAGTGACCAGTTAGCCCACGGTTGAGATTGGTCCTCACCGACTATTCCCTCATACGCATCGCAGAAGCATAGTGTGACGTGCTGGCGCGACGGATCGCCGTTCTCGTCTACTGTGGAGGCGGAGGGGCAG
>CALBTS010000800.1 GCA_937968035.1 uncultured Methanomethylovorans sp. | reverse complement strand
TACGAGATCGTATTCGGTGACTGGAGTTCAGACGTGTGCTCTGCCGATCTCCCCGCAACTTGATGCCAAACCCCAAAGCCGGTACGGTGGTGCAGCCGGGCGATATCGCCCAAGCGATCGAATCCGCCAAAGCTGGTCGTGTCGAATTCCGTCTCGATAAAAGCGCCAACATTCACGTCCCGTTGGGCAAGGTCTCTTTCACTGCTGAAGCCCTCTACGAAAACATGGCTGCGCTGACCACGGCCGTGCGCAAAGCCCGCCCAAGTGGTGCCAAGGGTACCTTCGTCAAGAAAGTGACCCTGACCTCGACCATGGGTCCTGGCGTGAAGGTTGATATCAACTCCGCCATGAACATGGAAACCGAAGCCGTATAATCGTTAACTATACTGGTTAACATCTAGCCTCTGCTGAGCAATTCATGCAGGGGCTGTTTTATTGTTAGTGAAAATAATACAAGAATGCATCTCGTGGGAAAGCAGTAAGTTGGTACTTAAACAATCAAGGCTTGGTATGGCAACAGAATGGCGATACCTATCAATTAATCAAAACTGAGGATCTTGGGATCGGCCAAACCGTTATCGTAATGCCTCAAAGTAAATAGGTATGGAAGGGAGGGATGCCAGAACAAGAAAGTATACAAGAATTAATCATCATACTCTGACCCGCGACCAGGCAACCCGACTAATGAGTCGATTTCGACCAGTTGAGAACATAGAAACTGGACATGGAGACCGAAGCGGTTTAAACAGTCGGATATAGGGGTTTGGCTTTTTAAGAAAGCGTTGATATAGTGTTTCAACGCTTGTAATATTTGACGTTTCCATTTTTTCATGTTATGGTAAATTCAAGTTTACACTCATAAAATTAGATCCAATTCTGTCATCGCCTATCTGTCTTCCTCCGTTCGTATAGTAATTGTCACAAACTTAAATAAACAGTAACAGTTATGAATAATTAAGCAAGCTTATTAATTAAGCATTAGTTCGAAAGGAGAATATCATGGAAATAAGAAAATTTTTTTCGTCACTTGTGTTGTGTGTAATGATAGTTTCTTTTCTTGGAATCACGGTAAATAGCCAAAGTATGAATATATGGACAGATGAATCACGTCTTGATATTCTTGACAAATATTCAGATTCACTTTCAGGTGATATAACGGTCCAGAGCGAATATTGGTCAAGACTAATCTCCTTGGAGATAACAGAACGTCGACAGTTTTACTCAGATTATTTTAACCTCGGTCTACACTCTGATCTAACAAATATAAAAGCTGAGTTTGACCACGCAGCGATTACAAAAGCAGGGGAGAACGTAATAAATGTAGTGGAAAGTGTTACGTTAAGTGGAGTGCCGATTTTGAAGAATGCAGAGGATTACCCTATCTATCAAGCTACTCTATTGGCTGAAAAACAAGTAGAAGATATTAGGAAATCGTTGTATCTTGAATCAAACGCTCGTGACATATTGAGAGCCGTCAAAGAATCAATATTTCAAGGAGAGTTCAAATTCACCATTATTAATTTACATACAATTGAATTTGATCCGAATAGTAATAACATTATTAAAGATGAGTTCACAAGTCGAGCGAAAGACGATCCAGGTATTGATACAGTTATATGGGATAAAGAGAAACCTGTTCGAATACATCCGAACTATGCCGTTATGCAGGACAACCTGATTTATACTCTAGGAATTGAAGAACTTGCTAAAATAATTCTAGATGACGTTAATCGTATTCCTGAATCCTCTAGTGCAATCGGCCCTCGAAAACAGATCCAGTATTCTGATTCAAATGCTGCAGCATATATGAGAACTTATGTAAGAGTTAACAGAATTGACTGTGATGGAGTCTATCAAGACCGATCTGCCTACAATGAAGATTATGAAAATGACCAATTTGGTGGTTGTGGTCAAATGTGTGAGTGTCTTGATTGTGTGAACTATGTTTCACAGGCATTAGTGTATGCAGGAAAGATCAAGACTTCAACGTGGCAACCTTATGTGTCAGCCTGGGTAGGAGTACAAGCTTTTGAAAACAAAATGATTAGTTCTGGTTATGGATACTATCGCGATTGCGCTATCGTGCAACTAGGTGACATAGGGATTATTCCTCAACAGCATACTGGGATGGTCACTGCCATCAACCCTTTGAGATACAGTGGCCACACCAATGATAGGCTAAATTATCCTTGGACGAGTTCCTATACAAGGTGCATCAATATTTATTGAGATAGTTACACCTGGGTGCAAATGACCATGGAAGAAATTCACATAACAAAGAGGCGAGTTCGGCTATGGGTGTTCATGATGCTATTTGTGACACTTTTCACAGCCTGTGTGTGCAAAAAGATCGGAAGAGCGTCGTGTAGGGAAAGAGTGTAGATCTCGGTGG
>CALBTS010000799.1 GCA_937968035.1 uncultured Methanomethylovorans sp. | reverse complement strand
GTGTGACTGGCAGTCACAAGGTCAGGGGTTCGATTCCCCTTATCTCCACAAAAATCGCTCATTATCAGCGTATTAAAGAGATCAAATCCTGTAAATCAAGTGTTTGCAGGATTCTTTTTTCTCATCAATTCCCTGCATCTACACTGCAATATACCTGCCTGTGCGTCTTATTCGGTGGCAATTTTCAAATCTTGCTTTTGTCCACCGAATAAGCTGTAATGTACTGGTATTCCTTGGCTTACAATTCAGGCATATGTAAGTATCAACCAGTAATATCAGTATCATGGAAAGAAGAACCTTTTCATTAATGTTCTTTATCAGAAGAACGAAGTTGCGTAAGAACCTTGAAGCGCCGGTAATGTTAAGAATTACAGTGAACGGTGACCGTACAGAATTCTCAATCCAGAGAACCATTCTCCCTGAGCAGTGGAATGGTGAAAGAGGGTGTGCGAAAGCCAATACCAGGTTCGGTAAGGAACTGAATCAATGTCTTGATCAGATAAGGCTACAGGTATACCAGCGTCATCAGGAGCTCATGGCGATGAACCTGCCGGTTACGGCTACAGCACTTAAAGGAGCATACCTGAATGGCATAGGTGAGGGAGATGTCCACAACCTGCTGGACTTGTACCGTGAACACAATGCCAATCTTAAAACCATGATAGACAGGGGTGTGTCAAGGGCAACATATATCCGCCACGAAACATCAAGGCGCAATCTGGAGAGGTTCCTCCGTGATGCCTATCAGGTGGATGATATCAACCTAAAGGATGTTGATCATGTATTCATAAAGGACTATGAGGCGTACCTGCGCACTACCCGTAATTGTAATAATAATTCCACGGTCAAGTATATCAAGAACTTCGGAAAGATCATCAAAGAGGCGATGAACCGCGATTGGGTCCAGGCGAATCCCTTCCGCAACATCAAGTTCCACCTGGAAGAGGTGGATAAGCCGTTTTTGAGCCAGGGAGAGCTGAACAGGATTATGAAGAGGGAATTTACTATAATAAGGATTGCCCAGGTCAGGGATGTGTTTGTATTCTGTTGTTTTACCGGTCTGGCATTTATTGATGTAAAGACACTCACTCTCAAGGACCTTGAACAGGGTGTTGATGGTAACCTATGGATCCGCAAACAACGGAACAAATCCAAGCAATGGGCACACATCCCATTATTGCCGCAAGCTAGGCATATAATTGACAAGTACAGATCTAATCCCCAGTGTCAGAAGAAGGGAGTTCTGTTACCGGTACTCTCGAACCAGAAAATGAATGCCTACCTCAAGGAGATTGCTGATCTATGCGGCATACAAAAAAACCTTACTACGCATTGCGCAAGGCATACATTTGCTACTACTGTGACCCTGGCAAATAAAATCTCCATGGAGAGTGTATCAAAAATGCTCGGTCACAGTAGCCTGAATATGACAAGGAGGTATGCCAGGATACTTGATACTACGATTGGTCAGGAGATGTCGCAGTTAGCCATTAAATTGGGTTCTCAGCTATCTTGATTGGCAAGGATTGTTGAGGATGCAGCATATAGCTTTCCTATATGGATACACCTCGGATTCATATAAACATTTAGTATTATAGTTTAATGATGAATGATCTTCCATTGGGACCTTAGGACCATTGCAGATAAGTGGGATCCATAATCTCCTACCTTATTGGGTCGCCTTTATTTGGTCTATGAGTCGATAAACAGTCGTAGATGGATTATTAAATGCCGTAAGCTTTTTTGCTCTTGCACAAGCTTGGTCTTCTCCAGTAGTGAACTTATGTTTTAATCTGTGGCAAATTGATCCTTTAATATAGCCGTGGCATATTCTGTCAAGCTGAGAAATGATTTGCTGTGAGGTCCGTTCGGCAGAGTGATTACAAGTATGGAGGATATACCATAGTTCCAGACAAGGATTGGATACCAATAAAACTGCGCCATCTATTGATTGTAATCTCGCAAGCATTTCTGGTACATCGAGGTCATAAAACAGAAAGGTCATATCTTTCTTATGGGTTGGAGAAAACCTCAATACCCTATTGACATACTGTTGATTAATCCTGTTTTTTGAGACTTTGGTTTTAATATCAATAGGTACCCTGTATTTACTCCTAATGTGTGCAATATATGCTTCTTCGGATTCGCCCTCACAGAAAACAAAATAGGTTGGTCTAATTTCCTTACCCTTTGATTGTCTGGACCTTTTAGCCATTAATAAGTGCCTTTATATTATCACTCGAATCATTTATGTACGGCACAGCATCAAATCTGCCTTGCAGATATGCCTTCTCAACATCCATGTTTTCCCTGAAGTCTTTATAATCAAACAATGAGTAGAGATCAGTTGAAGCATCTGTCCTCTTATTAACAAAGTAAATCTGATCCTTGCGGATTTTTCTCAAGTCAAGAATTTTAGTATCGTGAGTTGTGAATATTAATTGTGCACTCTTACTAAAATAGAATAACTTTATAATGAATTCAACTATCCTTGGATGCAAACTTGATTCGATCTCATCTATAAGAAGAATTTTGTTGTTCTTGATAATTTCAAGCACGGATAAAAGAATCACAAATAGTTTTTTGGTACCCTCCGACTCCTCTGATCCAAAGTCAAAAGCAATGCCACGCGATTTTTTATGGTAGGTTTTGATTTGAAAGATTTCCTTTTGTTCATCCTTAATAGTTGCTGTTGCTGAAGGTAAGGTTAGACTAAAGCTTTTTACGGGGATTTCCCTTTTAACAATTTTTATGTCCTCTATGTCACTATCGGCAATTTGTAGAGCTTCAATTATCAACTCCTTGTTCTCCTTAAGTTGATGTTCAATATTATATGCGTTAAACCCAAAAAATCCAAGGATAAACTGGTTGTTAAAGAAGTTAAACAATTCCTTCCCAAGGTCACGATCCATCTGGCTCGCTCTTGAAATATATAGTGTTTTATCGGATGTGTTTTCTGCAACATCCAAGGGCTTTTTAATAACATTAGTGAATGAGTATTTTTGCTTCTTTGTTCCCGGAAGCCTTTCGTCGCGAACGAAGACCATTGCCCTTCTCCCTTTGGGGTAATAGAATAGACTCTCTGTAAGGATCTTCTTTCGAGTTAGCGAGAACGCATATTCAAACTCGACGGCATTACTCACAAATTTAATCATGAATGAACTTGGCTTTTCGAGGAATCCTTCAAACTTAAATGGAACATAATTGAACGTCACATCCTCATTGTGGGTATGAGATTGGAAGATCATACTGCAACAGAAGCTTATTGCCTTAATGATGCTACTCTTACCAGAAGCATTAGCACCATACAATGCTATTACCTTGAGGATTTTATCTTTATTAAAATCAAAAACATTGTTATCAAGTTCCCTTGTCTTTCTTGATTGGCTATTTCCAGCCCTGAGGTTCAATACCACTTCCTCCTTAATGGAGTAAAAATTACTTAAACGAATTTCTAAGATCATTTAATGGCGTTTTATGTAATTATTCTACAAATATAACGCATAAAATGAATTATTGTTGTTTTATAAGGATTTTTCGCCCATATTATATGGATAGTATAAAATGACCCGCTCAGTGCAGTCCCTAATCTCCCCACACCTTCGCTATCCGGTCTTTTATCCTCTTATCATAGATCCCAATAAGGTGATTGCATGAATCTATATATGATCTTTCGATTAATTGTTCATTTACAATCCTATTTTGGATGTCAATCGGTACTAAGGGTATCCTGAGCCTTTTAATTATAGTCTGACTTATATTTGGTTGGGCTCCACCGGTGCTTTGACTTATTAAAAAATCAGTTTGACTGGTCAAATAATAGTACAAGAATTCGGGAATATATTTTTCATTCGGCAGAATTCCACAAACCGCCTGATTTGTCGTTGCCCCTATCTTCAATAACCCAACCTTTCCTGCCGTGGCACCATACATTGCGATAAGTACAGTATTGGGGGGAAATAGTTTTGCTGAAGAATTCTTAAGACCCAGTTCTGTAATTGTTTCTTCTATTGAATAAATAAACCCTTGTCCTACCTCACCGCTTTTTAACCAAGGGATATCTCCATTATAATATTCCGGCTTATTCTTAAGCGGAGTTCCTCCCGAGGAGGTCTCACATACTTCCCCCAACTCCACCATCTCCCACTCCGGATCAATTTCAATCCGTGGCTTGTAGTTCTCCACCACCTGCCTTGCACC
>CALBTS010000798.1 GCA_937968035.1 uncultured Methanomethylovorans sp. | reverse complement strand
CGTATTCGGTGACTGGAGTTCAGACGTGTGCTCTTCCGATCTGCACTGTCCAATAAAACAACATTGTAATTATCAAGAACATTTTTAGTTTCGGTATATTTTTCAGTGGACGTAAAGTCTGAATAAGTATATCCTGTTACGCTTTTCCTGAATGGAGTATATAAATATATAGTACCAAGAAAATCATATTTTACAGTTTGCTGAATTTTTGATATTTTCTTTAGATAACCATTGAAATTTTCTGTACTGTAATTACCATAAATTTCTGGTTTATTCAGTTTTTCCTTTTGTTTTTTCTCAAATATATTAATTAATGATTCTTTGTCTGCTTCATCCAATTGCCCTATAAATGTGGTATTTGTCAGCAATAACTCTAAGTACCTAAGTCGAAACGGCGTACCAGGTTCATCAGAATTATATTTATTATTCTCATTCACTAGTGGGCACTTAAAACCCACTGATTATTAACTGTTTATTTTTAAGTTCTTTGACATTATTGTAATCGCATCTCGTAAGTATCTCTTTTATAGGAGCTTTGTCCAGTAGAGAGATACTGAGGATCTGTAAGATTTCGTAGATTGAACGCCCAACTTTCAATTTGTAACCAACCATAGCAACCATGCAATAAGCAATGATTGCACAGTATATCTGGATCTTTACGGCATTGAGAGTGGTTCCCCAGAAAGCTTTGATCTTAAGATGCTGCTTCATCCATTTGAAGAACAGCTCTACTTCCCATCTTTTCTTGTAGAGAAAAGCAATTTCTGCGGCATTCAGCTCTGTGTTATTAGTCAGGAACACAAGATCCTTATCATGCTCAGCATCATAATACTTTATTCGATGCAGCTTTTCAGGATATTCATTTTTTGATTTGTAACCAAGCAATCTGCCGACCTGATCATTGATAACACCTGTTGTTTTGTCTACTGCTCTTGAGTACATTCTTTGGAACTGGAGGTTTTCCTTGGCTCTTATCACGAAGAACGACCCGTTGTCATGTATCCTATACAATCTATGAAAGTCGGTGTAGCCTTTGTCGGCAACATAAAAGCTGCCTCTCTCGTAAG
>CALBTS010000797.1 GCA_937968035.1 uncultured Methanomethylovorans sp. | reverse complement strand
GAGATCGTATTCGGTGACTGGAGTTCAGACGTGTGCTCTTCCGATCTAATAGATTCTTCTCCTGTATCCCCTGTCGGGGAACCTCAAGTTCCGGCATCAAAAATTATTGATTTGTACAATGAACTTTGTAAAAATCTCCAACCGGTTAAAATCTTAACAGAGAAAAGACGAAAGGCCATCAATGCCAGGATCCGGGAGCATGGATTTGAGAAAGTAAGTTTAATGCTCCAGAATGCTTCAAAGTCTTCTTTCTTGGCCGGCCAAAATAATCGAGGCTGGACAGCTGATCTTGATTGGCTCTTTAAGCCTGAAAATTTTGCAAAAACCCTTGAAGGTAAATATGACGACCGGAATAAGCCGGAATTTCAGGGAACAGTCACAAACGGGAAAGATTCAAATTTCTCTTACCTGGAAGGAGCCTTCGAACGATTAACACAACAATCATGACAACAGCAATTCAAAAGACACCAGCCATCTGCCCAGCACTGGATAATGCTGAAAAGGAATATGTTAATGCCATGTTAGCAGTTTCAATCCCGAAAATAGGGCAGGATGAATTATTCAGAGGGATTCTGCAGACAGTTAACAGGTCATACCTGGAGCTTGGACAAATGCCTGCCGGCACTACCACTGCCGAGCGGGATAAATCTCTCGCTGCAATAACAAACCTGATAATTATTGACATCAAGGAGTACTTCCCACGGCTCACTCTGGAAGAGTTTAACCTGGCAGTTCGCAGGGGTCTGAGGTTTGAGTATGGAAGATACTACGGATTCAATGTTCTCACAGTCCATAAGTTCATAGAGTCATATCTGGCATGTGAAGATAGGGAGGTAGCTTTAAGCAAACAGCAGAGGTATCTTCAGGAGGCACGTGATCGGGAGCATGATCCACTTACCATTGAGCAGAAATGGGAGATAATGAAAGAGGGCATAATGAAGCAATTTGAAACCTATAAATCTACTAAGGTGCTCAGAGACTTTGGGAATGCATCGTATGATTTCTTTGTTAAAGCAGGTTTCATAAATCTGACAATCGAAGAAAAAAAGAAGATTTTCAAAGAAGCTCAGGAAAAGTTAAAGGCTGAAGCTATGGTGAACTCCGGATCAGATCTATTCATGATTGCAATCCGGAATAAATTTTCAGGAACAGGTCAAAAAGCAGCCACAATCTCCAAAGCCAAGCAGATTGCCTTAGCAAGATTTTACGATTCCAACCCCGACATTCCTGGAATTCTTAATTCAAAACAAACTTTTAATGCATTTTGTATATGAAAAAATTTTTTAAAGGATTATTCGAGCCACAAGTTGTATCAGTGAGCTTTACGCCACTTCAGATGAATAGACCAGTGATCAATAAAGAAATATCTGAGGTAATTTCTTTGATTCACAAAGCAGGAGAACTTGAGCTGGAGGGACACCGGAAGGTAGCAATTGAACTTTTAAATATTGCCATATTTCAGTGTGTGAATCAAAAAGATCGGATATCCCGAGAGCTTAAAAAAAATATGGACTCAAAAGATCCTAACAATGAGTGAAGAGGATAAACTACAAAGTGAATGTGTAAAGTGGTTCCGGTATCAATACCCGAAGCTCAAGAAACTCTTATTCCACGTTCCCAACGGAGGCTCAAGAAACAAGATTGAAGCCAAGAAGCTGAAAGATATGGGAGTGGTTCCCGGGGTTGGAGACCTGATCCTCCTTATTTCTAAACACGGTTTCGGAGCCCTTTGTATCGAAATGAAAACCCCATCAGGGGAACAATCTCCATCCCAGGAAGAATGGGAGAAAGAAGTTACTGCTGCCGGCAACATGTATGTTCTATGCCGGTCATTCGATGAATTTGAAAAAACAATAAAAAACTACCTGTCATGAAATCAATCCCTCATCCAGATGTAATTCCCGGAATTGCTTACCCATCAAAAAGCAAGATTCTTGAAGAAGTCTGCAACGAATACAGCATACCAGTCATGGATATTTATAAACGGACCCGGGAAAGAAAGATATCCGAACCCAGGATGTTAGTGATGGCACTGCTAAAGAGTGCTCTGGATTGGACAAATGATGAGATATCGTTAGAATTTCAAATTACCAATGCATCGGTAGTTCACGGCCGGAAAACTATCCAGGATCTTTATCTCACAAACAAAAGCAAGAAAGAGCTTATTGATAGGATTGCTTCTATTGTAATACCTTCTGATTCAATCAGGGCTGAAGTCATCAAAAGAATGATTGACCCGGAGATGGATAAAAGTAAGACAAAGCACTGGAAGCTCAAGAAAAACAGGAAATTGTTAAACTAATAAACCCAAGCCATATCCAATGATGGAATTTCGGTTGAATTAGAGGGTTGTGAAAAGTCAATTAAAAAATGGGGCACATAATTATAGAGCCTCAACTTGAAAATTTTGATTTTAGTTTGGGCTTATTTTTACTTTTCTGCTGGTTGCAATAATTGAGTTTTGCGTTTCTCGAGATGCAAAAATCAGGTTATTATTATCAACTATAGTTGGCCATGATGGGTGAAAAATATCGTGAAGATTAAAAATCATGTCTGCTTCTTCCAATTCACTATTGCTTTGTATGAGTTTTGTGAGAGAAGGAAGTCCTTGGTAGTTGTCATGATCGGAAAATAAAAAAGCAAAGGGGTAGAACTTTAATAGGTTAAAGTATGCTGTATCGCTGAACTGCCC
>CALBTS010000796.1 GCA_937968035.1 uncultured Methanomethylovorans sp. | reverse complement strand
AAGTAGTGATATTACAAGATTATCAGAAAAAAGCTCAAAGTGTTTTCCAATCGAATATTACCAGGGGCAGAAATTTCTTACAATGATTGTTTGAACTTTTTAGATAAATTGATTCTCGGTATCAATTAAACATAAAAATATTTTGCTACTTTAACTTCCTCAGATTCCTGATGAGGTTAAACTACATTTATGGCAGCAGAGAGTAAGGTTAGGCAAGTGAACATCGACGAAATTCACCCTAACAGAAAGAAACTTGAGATGTATCAGACTCCCGAGAATTATGAGATTATCAAACTGAATATTGAGCGAGAAGGGATTATCGAACCTCTCCTTGTTAATGAAGAAACCCATGAAATCATCTCTGGCAACTTGAGATTTCAAGCTGCAAAGGAGTTGGGGATAACCATTGTTCCCGTACTCTTTCAGAATATCGATCAGGAGGAGATGGATATCAAGTCGATATCCACAAACCAGCAAAGGAAAAAATCCTACAGCGAGATTTTGCGGGAAATGAAATTCTTTGAGCAGCACTATCAGATCAAAAAAGGACAGCGGACAGATTTGAATCCTGAAAAGAAAAAACTTAAAGAGGAACGAGATAATTTTTTGAAGTCCATCTCAAGAGACACCCAGGTTAAGCTCACTGCGATAGACAAAATGGCCAGTGATTTATATGGGGAAGGATCAAAAAAGTATAAAAGTGTCCTTGCTTCTCTTGATAAATCAAAAACAACGTTAAATGGTCAATATCAAACCCTACTTGATAGGACCAGGAGGAAACACAATGAGTCTATTGTACCCAAGAAGTATGAGATAAAGAGCAATTGGACAACTATATATCAAAAAACCTCTGAGGATATGTCTGAAATTGAGGGCGGTACAATCAATTGCGTCATAACAAGCCCACCGTATTTTCGAATGAAGGACTATGGCACGGGTGAAGACCAGATAGGGATGGAGGAATCAGTTGATAAATATCTTGATAATATAATGGTTAACTTCACTGAGTGCTATAGGGTACTAAGAGATGACGGCAGCTGTTTTGTCAATATTAATGACTGTGTGATAGATGGGCAATATCAAGCAGTTCCACACAAGTTCCTTTTAAGAATGCTGGATATTGGATTCCGTTTTAACGACGAAATTCTCTGGATAAAAACTAATCCAACTTACACCAGAGGGCCTCGCAGCGTGAGAGGGCATGAACCCATATACCACTTTACTAAGTCCGAAAACTTCTATTACAATGACGATTGGCTTAAGGACCTAAATGATCCACAAAGGCAGGTCACTTATGGTGCAGGCAAGACTGATCCAAAAGTAATGTCTTACCTGGATTATCGAGACGGTATACTTAAGACCAATGTTTCAAGTACCGCTGAGCTACGAAAAGAATTAAAGGATAAAAGGGGAGTTCACCTTACCCACAGTGCCACTTTCCCCATCGACGTTCCAACATTATGTGCCCTCTTGACAACCCGAGAAGAGGACACCATCCTCGATCCATTTTCTGGTACAGCAGTCTCTGGCGAGTATGCTAGACAAAACGCCCGCTATTACATTGGTTATGAGGTAAAACCTGAATTCTTATTAGCTTCTGAGATGCGACTAGTTAAAATTGCACCCCCATGGGCTGCCTTCGGGCAACGGCAGCGGGATATATTTTTGGAGGAAAATGTATACCCTGAATGGAAAAAGGAAAAGGAGAATGGCCAGATTGAATATCATCCTCCCAAGGAATTATTTACGCCAGAGCAAAAAGCTCGTATGGCAAGAGCTAAACAGCGACTTAAGAATAAAGGCAATATTGACTGATTAAAATTGGAGATGAATTTGAAATAATGTGACATATGGCCAAGAGACAACAAAAGAAAATTGATCCCGCAGATTTACTTACTCCTGATGAATTATTGGTTGGAGCAAATTCTCTTTTACTTTATGATGAGCCGTTATTTATGAGAGCTGTTGTATTAGAGGCCTACGCAGCATTAGAAACCTATGTAAAACGAACAATAGATGAAATACTTAATAATAATCCTCACGCCGAATATGTGAATTTGATCGAAGAAGTAAGGAAAGATAGAATTGATGAAAGAATAGGGATTTTGACTGATGTCGGAATTGGCCAACCTCTAAGTAGGCAAGGCAATTTATGGAATAACTTTAAGCGTGTTCAGGAAATCAGGAATCAAACCACACACTTAGGTTATAAAGTCAACCATCAGCTTGCTCAATTCGTTGTTACGGTAATACATGACTTATTGGCCTTTTTAGGC
>CALBTS010000795.1 GCA_937968035.1 uncultured Methanomethylovorans sp. | reverse complement strand
ACAATGCCGATTCTCACCTGCGGGCTATGCTCCTGGGGTCCAGTGAAACGATACCTATCGTAGACGGAAAGCTTGTACTTGGCACATGGCAAAGGATATTCTTCGTGGAACTTGACGGACCGCGTCAGAGAAAGGCCAATATCACACTGATAAGGCAAACGTAAAGCGCAGAAAAAACAAAAAAGGATTTCTGAAAACCCCGTTATTTGAAAATTGTCTAATGTGGCGTATATAATTTATCGATCAAAAAAAGAGGGTTATTAAAATCCTCTTTGATCTATTAGAACTCCCTATGTTATTGTTTTGATCCCTATCTATTTCTTACTGCAACACATTTTTAACGCAAAGTCGCAATGTCGCGAGGACGCAAAGCTTGGTATTACCCTTTGCGCCTTAGCGCCCTTGCGTTTATAAAAAATTGCGCAGATCAATTAAAAAAAGAGGTTTATCGAAAATCTCAAAAGTATTTAACTGCTTATTCAGCAGAATAATAGCAGCGTTTGGGGGAGATTACCTTGCCTTCCTCTTTCAGGGAACTGATGATCTTACTCACTTCTTTGCTATCCATTCCGGTCATCTTGGCTATATCTCCAGGTCTCAATGGCTTTCCGGCATTCTTTAATGCATCAAGGACAATTTCTGTGTTATCGGTCATAGACTATCTCCATGGTACATTAGGTCAGTCATACATAAAAATATTAGGTTATCTGTATTGGTCACAGGCTTGCATTTTATGTTGAATATGCACCTTTCACAGAATTGAGTTCAGGTAGGACCCTGTACTGCTTGGGAGAAAAGATCAGTTCGAACCTCGCTCCCTTACCCGGGACTCCTGTTTCCCTTATCCCAATACCAGTTATCGTTAGTATCGCTTTTGAAAGGAACAGGCCGTATCCTGAGGTAGAATTGCTTCTCTTGAACAGCTTCTTTTTGTCAGCAATGCCGATACCGTCGTCCTGGAACACCACCAATAAGCATCCTTCCTCCTCTACAGTGGTAATGGTGAGGTTAGTAGCCTTGCTGTGCTTGATGACATTGTTGGCCAGATTATAGAAAACTTTTCTTATCATAGGGTCTGTGAAGATCAAATAATCCCCAACTTCAATATGCAGATCTATTAATGCTTTATCCAGAGGGACCATGGCATTGAACATGACGTCCCGGAGATTGATCCACTGAGGAGCATTGATACCGATCTCCTGGTAATCTTTAGTGAACACGATGTGCCTCTCAATTGATGTTATGCTGGCCTTCATTCTCTGTAGCAGTCGAAGCGTCTCAGCGTCATTTATTCTTTCCATCACCAGGTACAGGTATCCCTCAAGGATCATTACCTGATT
>CALBTS010000794.1 GCA_937968035.1 uncultured Methanomethylovorans sp. | reverse complement strand
GATTACATATTTATTCTGATAGGTCTTGCATTGTTATATCAGGGGGCAAACTGGTTCGTCGAAGGTGCATCATCTCTTGCTAAGCATCTTGGAATATCCTCATTGGTAATCGGATTGACTGTTGTTGCATTTGGAACTTCCATGCCTGAACTCGTCGTTAATGTCTTTGCTTCCATTCAAGGTAACAGTGATGTAGCATTTGGTAATATCGTTGGAAGCAATATAATCAACCTACTGCTAATTCTTGGTGTGACTGGAGTAATAGCTCCTGTAACTGTGCAAAAGCCAACCGTTTGGAAAGAGATACCTTTTGCTTTACTTGCTGTCCTTGTTCTGACAACCATGTCAAACAAAATAATGCTGGCCAATGATTCAGAAAATATCCTTACGAGAGCAGATGGGATAATATTACTTTTTTTCTTTTCAATGTTTCTTTATTATATATTTGAAACTATCAAAAATGATGCAAATGAATCATCTGATCATATTAAGGAACATTCCATCACAAAAATTTCATTTATTCTAATCGTCGGATTTATCTTTTTAGTAATAGGAGGAAAATTGACTGTGGATGGTGCTGTGTCGATTGCAAGGCAAATGGGAATAAGCGAGTTCCTCATATCTTCAACAATCGTTGCTGCAGGAACATCACTCCCAGAGTTAGTTACATCGGTTGCGGCAGCACTCAAAAAGGAGATGGACATCTCTGTCGGAAATATTCTTGGCTCGAATATTTTCAATATATTTTTCATCATGGGAGCTTCTTCAATAATATCTCCTCTAAAGGTGCCAATTGGTATTAACGTAGACTTAATTATTCTAGCAATTGCAACATTGCTGTTCTTTGTCTTCATGTTTACCGGAAAGAAGCATAAATTTGAGAGATGGGAAGCCTTGATTTTCTTGGCAATCTATGTAGGATATACTCTTTTTATCATAAACAGGGGGTAAGTTTGCAAGGTCCTGGATGCTTAAATCCAGACCTTTTCCCTAACATGAGCATTCAAAATAAATGGTTTATAAGCATTATAATTCTTGGGATAAATAGAAGCTATTATTATCAGTCTCATTTGTCTGAAAGGATTGTTATAGAGTGATATGCAGACACTTTTCTTAAAATGCCAATTTAATTAGTTCCTTGAAAGAGAGTTTTCTACTGAGCTAATTTTTTCTGTATGCATTTCTTGTTCGGTATTGTGCTGTTTTGATGGGACAGAATAATATTCCGCGCCATTGCGATATCTTTAAATACAAACATTGTGTTTTACGATTGTTACTTCACAATTGTGAATTAACTTGTTTGCTGAGATGGCGGAACGGCTACGCAATGGACTGCAGATCCATTTCATCCCGGTTCGAATCCGGGTCTCAGCTTTGGTTAAGTCGACCAATGGCAGTCAATTGGATGATAAGTATGGATATACGCACACAGAAAACATTTGAGGCTTTATTCGCCCTTGAGGATATCAGGGAAACACTCAGGCAGCGCCTTCCCAATATCACAGGTCAGGAAGATGAACGTATTATCCGTGAAGGTGTCAGCAAAGTAAGGAAGATATTAGATGATCTTGAAGCCGGTACAGGCACTCCCCATGTCAGGAAAATAGCCGGGACAATTGACATACGGTCCCGTGAGGAAACATACATCAATATCCAGCCGATCCAGGCAGCTGGCAGGCTTACTCCGGAAGCACGCAAGGCATTGATAGCCTACGGGGACGGTTATTCCACCTGTGACTCCTGCCGCAAACCTTTCAGGCTGGACAAGATTAGCAATCCGCCAATTGCTCCTTTCCATGAGCAGCTTGCCAGTTTCCTGAACATGGACGATGCACGTGTAGTGCCGGGTGCAAGGCGCGGTTTCCAGGCTGTTGCATCCACTCTGGTAGGCAAAGGGGATACGGTGATAGTTTCGGCTCTGGCCCACTACACTGAGTTCCTGGCAGTGGAGGAAGCAGGAGGAACAGTAAGAGAAGTTCCTCTTAATGAGCAAAGCCTTGTGACGGCAGATGCTACTGCAGAGAAGATCGAGTCGGTGAAAAGAGAGACCGGCAAACTGCCTGTATTGGTGATGATGGACCACTTCGATTACCAGTACGCTAATGAACACGATGTGAAAGGTATAGCAAAAGTTG
>CALBTS010000793.1 GCA_937968035.1 uncultured Methanomethylovorans sp. | reverse complement strand
GTGGCTATTGCTTCGGCGATCCTCCCTATGCTCGGGGCTATGATAATGCTGTGGTCTGACGTTCAAACAATGAAGAAAACAAAACTTGAGTATAGGGAGCTTGCTGAATTTCGTACAGAAGTCACAGGTAAATTATCTACTATCAATGAATCTATCAAAGGACTTGACGGTTCAGTTGGAAGATTACTTGATGAAAGGAGGATAACTTATGAGCAAAAAGTTAGCGGCCACTGAGGAAGAGATCGGAGAACTCCATAAACTGATCACTACCTGTCACAACATGAAGCTTGATGCCATGCTTAAAATGGCTGATAAGTTTCTTGAGATGAATGCTCTTGAAGCTGTAGCAGAGATAATCAACACAAGAGACCTTGGAACAATCCAGAAGTGGGTTGAGTACAATGGCGTTACTGCAATTGCTGCTTCGGAGAATGGAGAAACCGAACTTGGACGGAAATTAAGAATGATGAAGGAAGCTCAGAAGGGTAAGGTAGTACACTTCCGAGATACCGGGACGGAAGACGAATGATACTTGCTATCACTTTTGGTGCATGGGTAGCCATATGTTGGGCTGCTGTGTATTATAGGTACTATAACTAATGGCAAGGGTCATGTCAGAAGACAAACAACTTGAGATGTGGAACGCTTTGAAAGAAGTTCAGGAAACTTTTCCATATAATGTGGAGGGTTTCCTGCTTTTTGCACAAGTCTGTATCAATGGACTTATACCTGGCAACCCTGACTTAAACAGGATTCAAGCCGACATCTGCAAATGGTTGTTTGCTGGACCCCAATTCCGCATGGTACAAGCACAACGTGGACAGGCTAAAACTACCTTGACTGCCATCTATGCTGTGTTCATGCTAATTCATAATCCAAGGTTAATTATCTTGATTGTATCTGCTGGTGGTAAGATGTCTAAAGACATTGCCAGCTTTGTTATCCAGATCATAGAAGGTCTGGACTTTTTGTGGATGCTTCGGGCTGATAAGAACAATGGAGACCGTAGTTCAATAGAAGGATATGATGTCCATTGGGTACTAAAGGGAGTTAACAAGTCCCCAAGTATTAAATGCTTGGGTGTTGACTCTAATATACAGGGTTCCCGTGCTGACATCTTGATTGCTGATGATATTGAATCTACCAAGAACTCAAGGACTGTTATCACAAGAGAGATTCTTGAGGACTTGACCAAAGAGTTTGAATCGGTTTGTTCTAAAGGGGAGATCATATATCTTGGTACGCCTCAGACTACTGAGTCGATATACAACAACTTGCCAGGACGTGGATACGCAATCCGCATCTGGACTGGACGTTATCCAACCTATGAGCAGGAATCCAACTATGGTGACATGCTTGCACCTATGATCATTCAAGACATGATACTTGATCCAAGCTTGAGATCAGGATATGGACTTGATGGTATGCAGGGTAAAGCTACTTGCCCGGAAATGTTTGATGAGGATATCTTGCTGACAAAAGAACTCAGCATGGGAGCTGCAAAATTCCAGCTTCAATTTATGCTGAATACCAAACTGACTGATGAAGAACGATATCCTCTGAAACTCCGAAATTTGATCGTACAGGACTATTCCGTTGATCATGGGCCGGTACTACCCGTCTGGACAAATTACCCGGCAAATCAATATCAGAGCGCGTCAGTCAATGGAAAATACAAGCTCTATCGCGCAATGCTGCACGAATACGAAATGCGCCCGTTTGAACAGAGGGTTATGTATATCGACCCGGCTGGCGGCGGTAAGAACGGGGATGAAATGGCATACGCCGTGATAGCCCTTATCGGCGCTTACGTTTACATTTTGCGTGTCGGAGGGGTACCAGGTGGCTTTGAAGAGGAATCGCTCTTAAAACTGGTCAGAATCGCTCGACAGACGAAATGCAAGACCGTTTTGATTGAACGAAATTTCGGTAATGGCGCTCATGCTAATATGCTGAAACCGCTATTCACTCGTGAGGACTGGCCGGTCACTATGGAAGAGGTTTGGGAGACCGGACAAAAGGAACTCAGGATCATTGACACCCTTGAACCATTGCTCACATCGCACCGGCTGATCATTTCACCGGAAGTGATAGAGATGGATTTTGCTTCGATACAGCAATATCCGGCAGAGGTGAGGGGTACCTATAGGCTCTTGCATCAAATGTCCCTCATATCAAGAGATAGAGGCTGTCTGAGGCATGATGATAGACTGGACGCTCTGGCATCTGCTGTCAGGTATGTAGTCGAGAAACTTGACTTTGATACTCAGGTTCTCATTGAAGCCAGAAGAAGGAAAGAGCATATCCAAGGGATCAATGCCTGGAAAGACCCAGTGTCAAGAAGAAACTGGATGGTTGAAGTCTGTGTCACTCCATTACAGACAGGGAAAGGCCGAAACAAATTTGGTTCGATGCGAAGGAAGAGACGCTTATAAACTACTGAATTTTAAGGTGGATTATTTAGGGACCAGTCTCGAAGAGAGCAGAAAGAAGAAAGAAAAGTAATTAAAAGTAGTTTAAGAGAGTTAAGTAGTTATTAGATAGTATAGTAGGCATTAGCAAGTTCTATATTATTACAGTGAAACTACTACTATGTTTCCTGTACTCTCTCAAGAAATAACAATTAGGAACCAGTATCAGTAAGAGATACAATCAATAACTTTAATGAAGGAGGTAAGAAATGGCTTATTCCACAAAGATCGGTGATTCCCAGCCTGTTGCTAAGTCAGTAGCAGTTGCTGCTCTTCCGGTCTCAATTGTAACTCAAGCAGAAATTGAGGATGTAGATTCAGATGTAAATGATTACCTGGTATCCGGTAAGAAGAAAGGCGCTCTGTACCTTATGACCACAACTACAGGTTCATACCCTGTTCTCGTATGTGCTATGGGTTCTGATGCAGACGATGTCTGGGT
>CALBTS010000792.1 GCA_937968035.1 uncultured Methanomethylovorans sp. | reverse complement strand
GCATGGGAACAGATTGTACCTGCGCCGACTTAAGCCTTTTTGAACATTATCAACGGAACTTAACCTGAGATCAGTATGAGAACTGGTATTCTTTGCAGTTACATCCATTAATATTTGTGTGCCCCGTGAGAATTACGGAGATGCGCCTGATATTTATGCTAAATGGTCCAATTGGATGCAATGACCGCAGTTCTAGATCTTGCTGTTTACGGATATGCAGGCCTTTTCCTGGCAAGCTTTCTGGCTTCCACAGTGCTGCCATTCGGTTCTGAAGCGCTGCTGTTGTTACTCATAAACAAAGGATTTGATCCCGTATTGCTGGTCATGGTCGCATCCGTGGGAAACTATTGCGGTGCATGCACCACATATTACATCGGCCTTGTGGGACGCAAAGACCTTATTGAAAAATACCTGTCGATCCCACAGCAGCGTCTGGATAATGCCGAGAAGTGGTTCACTAAGTATGGTGTGTATTCCCTGCTTTTCACCTGGGTGCCGGTAATAGGCGATGCCATTACGGCCATGGGCGGTGTTATGAAACTTGATTTTAAGATCTTCTCTGTTCTTGTGTTCCTGGGAAAGCTGCTGAGGTATGTTGCAGTGGCCTGCATGGCTCTAGGACTGTTGTCCTGAAGGAACTGCATTGCATCCAAACGCTATATAAGATTATATTGAGAAAAATATATATAATTGAATGTTGCTTATATATTAACAAAGGAATGTGAACTGATGACAGACCCAAAAGAGCAACAGATCAGAAAACACTCACTTTTGATCCCCTTGGCCGTGGCCACCGGCACAATGATCGCTGTGGGTGTGTATGCAGTGATGCCCAGTGACCTGGCACTTTTCACAATAATAGCCGGGGCCATACTGGCAGGATTCTTCACCTACAGATACGTGAGGTCCCAGAAAACCTGATATAGCGTTGCAGCGATAGGCTTATAGAGAAGGAATACTATTCTACCCTGCTCAAAGGGCCTGTGGTCTAGCTGGTCATGACGTCGCCTTCACACGGCGGAGGTCGGGAGTTCGAATCTCCCCGGGCCCACTTTAGAACTTATCGGTTTTTATCTGTTATTCTCATTTATTGTTCAGAAGAAAAGTTCTACAGAGCCAAGGCTGAGTATTTCAGACCTCTTGTAGATGCTTTACAAGCAAACCAAACTGTTTTTCCATTTCAGCCATCATGCCTGCAGCTTCCCTCACTCTACCTTCCCTGGCTGCTTTTTCCATTTCACTGGCAATGCTACTTAAAGCCATACCCCCCAAGTTCGCTGACGAACCTTTAATGTTGTGCGCATGGTCAATGATTTCCTCGGCATTTGCATTGTCGATACTGGCCTTCAGAGACCCAATCTTCTGCGGTGTATGTTTCATATAAGTAGAAATTAGCTGATGTGCCAGGTCAATATCACCGTCAATTCTCTCCATAAAAGCTTGTTTGTCAAAAATAGCTATATCTGTTTGTTGATCTGGTTTACATGATAAGGCAACTTCATGGCTGTTTCCATTCAATTCCTTTGACCACCTATCGAGCAATCCTATAAATGACTGCATTGAAACCGGTTTTGGAATGTAATCATCCATTCCAGCGTCAATGAAACGCTCTCTATCACCCTTCATAGCATGTGCTGTCATTGCTATTATGGGCACATCCCTTTTGAGAACAGATGAAACACGATCTCGAATGCGCTTTGTAGCCTCGATACCATCCATTTCAGGCATCTGCACATCCATAAGTACCAGATCGTAGGGGATCATCTCAAGTGCTTTTATTACTTCTTTGCCATTGGCTACAGTATCTACTTTGTGGCCCATTTTCTTTAACATGCTTTGAGCGACTTTCTGGTTCACAATATTATCTTCAGCCAGCAAGATCCTTAGACTTTTATTTATGCTCTCAAAAGATCTATGTTCCAAAGCTGATGAATGCAACTTTGTTGTGTTCACCTCTTCGTTGAGAACCGAAGACAGTTTCTCAAACAGCTCCGCATGATTTACCGGCTTAGTAATGAAGGCAATGAACTGGCTTTTATCAAATTTAGCAGAAGCCTGCCACTGCCCAAGTGATGTCAGCATCATCAGAGGAATATCTTTAAGTTTGTCATCAGATTTTATCACGTGAGCAAGAGTAATACCATCCATTCCCGGCATTTGCATATCGAGAAGTGCCACATCAAAGGGAATGTTGTCTTTATGTGCTTTATAGAGTTCTTGTAGTGCCGTGGCACCATTCTCAGCCTCGGCTACTTTAGCCCCCCGAGATAAAAGCCAAACCCTTAGTATTTCACGATTTGTTGCATTGTCATCCACTACAAGTATGCGTAGATCCTTTATGTGAGGCAATGAACTGCTTTTGGACTTTGCACCTGAATGCTTAATAAAAGGAATTGTGAACCAGAACTCAGACCCTACTCCTTCTTCACTGAGCACACCTATCTCTCCGCCCATCATCTCAACAAGTTGTTTGGAGATAGCAAGACCAAGACCTGTACCTCCATATTTTCGTGTCGTTGATGTATCCACCTGATAGAAAGTATCAAAAAGAGGGGCAATTTTATCTTCAGGGATACCAATTCCAGTATCCTTGACAGAAAAGTGTAACAAAGCTTCAGATTCTGTTTCAGACCAAAGCCTTACATGAACAACGATTTCACCCTTCTCTGTGAATTTGATAGCATTGCCTGTCAAATTCATCAAAATTTGCTGTAAACGGCTGGGATCGCCCCTGATATGGGCAGGAACATCTGGTCCATATGCGCAGATGAACTCCAATCCTTTATCGTGAGCCCGTACAGCCAGCATTGAAGCAAAGTCATCAAGCATATCGCTCAGATCAAAATCCAGGACTTCCAGCTCTAACTTGCCAGCTTCTATCTTGGAGAAATCCAATATGTCATTTATAAGATTGATCAATAACTCTCCGCTGGTCTGTATAGTTTCAACATAATGTTGCTGCTCTTCACTAAGTTCAGTGTCCATAAGCAGACTGGTCATGCCTATCACCCCGTTCATAGGTGTGCGTATCTCATGAGACATGTTGGCCAGGAACTCACTCTTGGCTCTGGTAGAATCCTCTGCTCTTAGAAGGGCATTGTCCAGTTCCAGATTTTTTCTTTGGAGCTTAGATGCATATTCCTTTAATTTCTCCTCAGCAATTTTACGTTCAGTGATATTTATATGCGATATTACGACCTTGCGGGGAAAAGATTCTGTACCTTCAAAGGGACGAACTTTTCCAATGAACCATCTATTTTCTTCTGGCGAATGACATGGATATTCAAAGTCAAATTCCTCACTTGACCCCATCATTACATCTTCTATCCCCTTTGCAAACTGCCGGCCCAGATCACTATCCTTGCCAACAGAATTTTTTGCAACCTGGATGTAATTTGTCCCCTCGCTCACCTTTTCAATGTCTGCCGAATTCTCAATAGCAAAATCCTTCCATGATTTGTTCGTCTTAATGATATTGCCTGTTTCATCCAGTACACAAATATTAGCATCCAGAGAATCAAGAGTTGATTGATTCAGAAGGTTAAGTTCCTTAATGATCTGTTCCACACGCCGGTCAGATGTTACATCACGACCTACACCTACCAACCCGATGGTTTCTCCCTCAGAGTTTTTCAAGGGTGCTTTGATCGTATCAACCAAGATCCGTTTACCATCCGGGTACTCGATCCATTCTTCATTGTGCCTGGCTTTCCCTTCTTCCAGCATAATAGAGTCATTCATTCGGAAAGATTCAGCAAGTTCCTTACTGAAAATATCATAGTCCTTCTTGCCTATTATCTGGCTCCTTTCCCTGCCCATAAAGCGTGAACACTCAGGATTACAACCCAGGTATGTTCCATTAAGGTCCTTAAAAAAGATTATATCTGGTATTGAATCAAGAAGGCCCTCTAAGAGAGATCTTTCATTTTCAATTTTCTGCTCGGCTTTTTTACGATCGGTGATATCTCGAACCACTGAAATAACTTTATCTTTTCCAAAAGAGGCCAGTTTGCATTCAAAATACTTGATTTCACCTTCAATAGGGATCTGATATTCAATTGCTTTTGCAGATCGTCCATTTAGAACTTCTTCGATACCTTTTTTAACCTTGAAAGCCAGCTTTTTTTGTAATACTTCAAATATATTCTTGTTCAAAAACAATTCTTTTGGCATTGCCAGGTCTTTATCATCTGCTGCTTTGTAATCAATAAATACTCCTCTTTCATCCAGCACGAATATCAGATCAGGAATAGCTGCGATCAAAGATTGGTTATATAAATTGCTGATCTCCAGAGCTTCTTCGTTCTTCTTTCGTTCAGTTATGTCGCGCACTGCTGAAACACGCAAATGTCTTCCATTACGTGTATAATTCAAACTTTCTACTTCAACAGATATTATTGACCCGTCTTTTCTTACACAACGCACCTCATATGGTTTTGTGGTTTTTTCGGCCATCTTCTGTTCGATCGTACCATGATCATCAGGATGGATAATGAGTGGTACTACGTCCTTCCCTAATAATTCATCACGCGAATACCCAGTTATGCAGACCAGTGCTTCATTGATTTCAAGGGCTACACCATTTTCATGTATCACAATGCCCTCAAAAGATACGTCTGAAAGTAAACGATATTTTTCCTGGCTTTGGATCAGTTCATTTTCAGCAAGGCGGCGCATTAAAGCTTCTCCGATATGCGATGCAATAGTTTCAAGCTGCTCGATCGCATCTGAAGAAAAACACCCTATCCTTTTGTCACTAAAGTGGATCAGACCCACGATCTCATTTTTCATTCGGATGGGTACAAGTGCCACGGAGGCATATCCTTGATGGATACATTGGTTGCGTGGATGCAACCGAATGTCCTGTTCCTGCGGGATCTCAAGAAGTGGGGAAGAATCATTGGTCCAGCAGCTTCCACCCCTTGTGAAAAGGGGGTCACAGGGATCGGTACAGCCGGAAATAACGAGTCCACATGTACATTCCAATTTAACATTGCCTTTACAGTCTCGGCAGAGGCCTCCTTCTTTATCACGTAAGACCAGTGAGTTTTCCAACTCCAGAAAATCCGTAGTGAATCCTTCACTTGCAATATATGGATAATCATCCCCATCTTTCAGGCGAATGCCTACAGCATCTACTCCAGTAGATCTCTTCAAAGTGGAAATGACATTCCGCATCGAATCATGTAGATCGTTTGGCTCATTGAGAATACGCAGAACCTCAGTTCCCATCTCGTGATAGATCTCAGTCCTTTTACGCCCAGTGATGTCTCTGGCTATACCTTCCAGGGCAACCAGATCTCCAGTGTCATCATGTATGAAGAAATTTTTCTGCTCGGTCCAAATAATTTGACCATCTTTTCGTATCCAGCGGAGGACTACAGTAGTTCTATCATTGAGATCTGCCTCCGATAAGCTTTCGAGGATATGAACATCATCTGGATGTACTAGTTTTAATCCCAGGTCAGGATCTTCATAATGCTCTTCAGGCGTATAACCTGTGATAATGGTTGAAGCTGGACTAACATAGGTGAACCCCCTTTTAGGAGAGAATTCATAGCGATAGATCATATCTTCAGCATTTTCTGCTAACCTTCTGAAACGTTGTTCACTTTCCTTTAGCAGTTCATCTGCGTTTTTGCGCTCAGTTATGTCCTGAAAGACCGTTGCAAAGATCCCTCTGTTTACCTGATAAGCACTAATGCTATAGTATCGCTGCAATGGATCGGAGAACATTTCAAAATTAACAGGTGTGCCGTTAAGTGCAACATCACCATATATTTCAATAAAAGATGTTCTTTCTATACCATGAAGAATCTCACTTGCGCACTTTCCAACAACTTCCTCGACTTTGAGTCCTGTATGCCTCTCAAAGGCTTCATTCGCTTCCAAGAAAACATAGTCAATGGGCTTACCGCAGTCATCCAGGATAATTTTGTGGATCGCCACAGCACTAAGGGCGTTCTCAAATAAGCTGCGATATTTATCCTCACTCTCGCGCATTGCTTCTTCAGCACCCATCTGCCCTATTATTTTCCACATAGAGTCCATGAGCAAAGTTAGTTGTAGCTCATCTACTTCCTTATAATCTGATCCTTTGTTTGCAACCCCGGCAACAGCTACTATTTTGTTGTTTCGGAAAATAGGCACCGTCATAAATCTGTGTAGCTGAACATGACCCTGAGGATACCCTTTTTTTAGAAGGCCGGGGACACTAAGATCATTTATTATGATAGACTTGCGCTGCCTGACAGCTTCTCCCCAGATACCTGCATCAGCCAGCCTGTAAACGGTCTGCGGATCAGCAACCTCACATCCCTTCATTACCCCTCTGGACCACGTGTTCAGAGTGAATTCCTTTCTTTCTTCGCTGTAATAATGCAGATATCCGAATTTGCTACCTGTTAGCTCAATTGCCTTCTCAAGGGCAAAGTCAAGGTACTCTTGGACCGAGCCATATCTGGCGTGCAGGATTTCGACAAGACTTTTTAGTCGTTTCTCTCTGAGAAGTGATCCATCTTCAAACTTGTTTATTTCAGCTATGCCTTTATGTAAATCATCCACACTTTTGACTGGATCACCATCTTGTACTGGCAAGAAAGAGATTTCTTGAGTACTTGATTCTAAGTTCTCTTTCATCTATTATCCTTCACGTTTCTTCTGTGACCCCTTTGTCCACCGTGTTCATTGGCCGATCAGCTGTGTAATTAATTTTGAATTGATAATTATAAGACGTGTTATAATTAAATAGCACACATATTATATATATAAATTATCAGTTGAGTATTTGATCGATCGTTGCGAAGATATAATTGACCTACAAGTGGTTAAGGGCTAATAGGGTCTAAAGAACATAGTTCCATCAATTCTTATTAGCAAAGATCCGTCGTCAGATAACCATTTAAAGAGAAGTTAAATGGCCTGTGCAGAGAGGAAGAGATCTATTGCTTTTACTAGATCATAAATAAAAATTATCAGATAAGAAAATGCGTATAGATATAAAAATAGATATATAATTATACATAAAAATAGATTACAATCTGGATTATAAGAATACAGTTTCAACAATTAACCTATGATAAATATTTTATAACAGCCAACACAGATTTATTCATCATGAACAATACTGATAGTACACAAATGGACTATTGCATGAAGCATATGATAAAAGAATGGAGAGTGAATCTCTGAGCCAGGGTTTTTCAGACTTATCTGGAGAAGAGGAGATAATAGAGAAAGATGATCACAATTATCTTTCATGCCTTAATGAGATAAATCAATGTCTGTTGCGTCTCGGGGAGAACTTCGATATTAACATTCAGCTGCTTACAGAGCTATGTGGCAGGCTTTTAGGGGCAACGTGCGCCGTTTATAACCGTCTGGAAAATGACATGCTGTTCTCCTGCGGACAGTGGAATGTGCCGCAGGATTACAACCCCAGGGACAAACCTGATGGCCATATTTGTTATGACGTTATCCACAATGGTATAATTGGTCCATTTGTCGTGTGCAACCTCCCTAAGACCCATTATGCAGTAACCGATCCGAACGTGGCAAAATATTCATTAAAAACATATCTTGGTCATCCTGTAAGATGTGGCACATCTTTCGTAGGCTCTATATGTGCTGTATACCAGGATGATCTTGAGCCTAAGGCTGATGACAAAAGACTAATTGGGATAATTGCATCTGCGATCGGCCTGGAAGAAGAACGCAGAAAAACTGAACAGAAAAATCAAGAACAAGAGCAATATCTACGTGCTATCCTGCAAACAACAGCAGATGGTTTTTGGGTAGTTGAAACAGACGGTTCAATAATCGAAGTTAACGAAGCTTACTGCCAAATGTCTGGTTATTCTCGTGAAGAACTTCTGAAATTGCATATTTCTGATATTGATGCGTTAGAGGAACAGTCTGAAACCTTAGAACGTATAGAACGGATCATCCAGAAAGGGTATGAAATATTCGAGACACGGCACTTCAGAAAGGATGGCAGCATATTTGATGTAGAGGTATCTGTTACGTTTCTCAATGTGGACACTGGAAAACTTGTCTGTTTCGGCCGTGATATCACAGAACGTAAGGAAAGAGAAAAAGAAAGTGCAATTCTATTGGATCTGCTTAAGATTTTTGATCAACCTAATGGTTTTGATGAATTACTGCATGATATTATTCAAAAATTCCATGATATCTCAAATTGTAAGGCAGTTGGCATTAGGTTGAAAGAGGGAGATGACTATCCTTATTACCAAACATTGGGCTTCCCGGAAAGCTTTGTTAGACTTGAGAATTCCCTTTGCACCCACGATCTCAGCGGTCAGATCATCAAGGATAGTGTTGGCAACCCTGTTCTGGAGTGCATGTGCGGAAACGTAATTTGCAGACGTTTCGATGCGATTCTCCCCTTTTTTACGTCACATGGAAGTTTCTGGACAAACTCAACCTCTGAACTTTTATCCAATACTAATGAATCGGATAGACTGGCGCGTACCCGTGACCGCTGCAATGGTGAAGGCTACGAGTCAGTTGCATTGATCCCATTATACGTCCATGGAGAAACATTGGGATTGATCCAGCTGAATGATCCGCGCAAAGGAATGTTCACAAAAAAACTCATTGCCCTCTTTGAAAAGCTTGCTGACAGCATTGCTCAGACATTGATGCAAAGGAAGATACAGGCCGAAGTAAAACAAAATAAAGAAAAACTGGAAAGCATTTTCAGAGCTTCACCCACTGGAATTGGAGTTGTTGAAGATCGTGTATTAAAATATGTGAACTATCGAATATCTGAAATGACAGGATATAGCTCCAGTGAACTGATCGGATCCAATGCTCGCATGCTATACCCTACTCAGGAAGAATATGACAATGTTGGGATCGAGAAGTATCGGCAGTTATCACAAAAAGGGATCGGTGCAGTTGAAACACGATGGAAGCGCAAAGATGGGACCATTATCGATATTTTGCTGAGTTCAACTCCTATAGACAACTATGATATCTCAAAAGGTGTGACCTTTACTGCACTGGACATAACTCAAAGGAAGCAGATGGAGAATGCATTGGCCTTAAGTGAAGAGAAGTATCGTGACCTGGTGCAGAAATCCCACAGCATCATTCTTAAATGGAACCTTCAAGGAGAAGTGCTGTTCCTCAACGATTTCGGACAGCGCTTTTTCGGATACAGTGAAGAGGAGATCACAGGCAGGAACGTCATAGGCACTATCGTACCTGAACAAGAGGTTACCGGACGCACCCTTTCATCTCTCATGAGCGAGATTTTTGAGCATCCTGAAAAGTATGAGAATAACATCAACCAGAACATGTGCAAAGACGGAAGAAGAGTTTGGATCTCATGGTCTAACAGTCCTTTATATGATCCAGAAGGGCACATAATAGAGATGTTTAGTGTAGGAATTGATATCACATCTGAAAAACAGGCTAAAGAGCAATTGCAGTTACAATCCCTTGTGCTTGACCAGATAACTGATTGTGTGACAGTCACCGACCTGAATGGCACCATAACTTATGTCAACAATGCGGAAGCAAAAGCTCTAGGTTACTCACAGGAAGAGCTCGCTGGTAAATCTACGAAGAAATTTGGTGATGATCCTGAAAGTGGTGCAACCCAACAGGAAATCCTGAGAGAAACACTTCTAAATGGACAATGGCATGGAGAGATGGTGAACAAAACTGCTGACGGCCGTGAAATAATAATGGACTGCCGTACGCAGGTAGTGCGCAATGAAACAGGACATGCTATTGCCCTCTGTGGAACTTCCACTGACATCACAGAACGCAAGCTTCAAGAGGAGAGATTGCTGAAAAGTGAGCGGCAGTTGTCCAATGCCCTGAACATTGCAAAAATGGGCCATTGGGAACTGGATGTTGCCAGCGGTATATTTACTTTTTCGGATAGTTTTTACGCTATATTCCGTACCAACGCGAAGGAAATGGGCGGCTATGAGATCTCGATCGACGAATATACCAACCGTTTTGTACACCCAGAAGACCGTCATCTGGTTTATGAGGAAACGCTCAAGGCATCAGAGTTAGATAATCCCCACTCAAGCCGCTACCTGGAACATCGAATGCTTTATGCTGATGGCGATGTAGGACACATGGCAGTGAGGTTCTATATAATTAAGGATGGAAAGGGTAAAACCATCAAAACCTGTGGTGTCAATCAAGACATCACAGAGCGCAGACAGTTGGCTGAGGTACTTATGTTAGAAAAAGACAAGCTGACAAAAATCGCAGATACTGTACCTGGAGCCATTTGCATGTTTGGCATGAAAGCAGATGGTTTGACATATTTTCTCTATGCTAGCCGTGCCATAAGGGAAGTTTATGGCTTAACTCCGGAAGAACTAGCAAAAGATGTGTCTTCGATCAAGAATAGACTATTGCCTGAAGACCAACAAAGAATATACGACGAGATAATTGAATCTGCTCGTAAACTGTCCCTGTGGCAAAGTGAGTTTCTTTATGACCATCCTGCAAAAGGATTCGTTTGGATTGAAAGCCGTTTCATACCCGCACGTGAAGATGATGGAGATACCTTGTGGTATGGTATTGTAACTGATATCACTGAGCGCAAGTTATCGGAAAATGCTCTTACTCATTCTCATAATTTACTGCGTTACATCGTCGAACATACACGAAGCGCGGTTGCTGTACATGACCGGGACTTGAAATACATATATGTCAGCCAACGCTATCTTGACGATTACAAGGTCAAAGAGAGGGAGATCATCGGGAAGCATCACTATGAAGTTTTTCCGGATCTGCCCCAGAAATGGAGAGAGGTTCATCAAAGGGCTCTGGCTGGTGAGATCTCAAGTGCTGAAGATGACCCTTATTATAAGGACGATGGAACAGTGGAATGGACACGCTGGGAGTGTCGTCCCTGGTACGAAGCAGATGGTTCAATTGGGGGGATCATAGTTTATACTGAAGTCATTACCGACCGCAAACAGGCCCAAGAAGCACTTTTAAAAGCGAAAAAAGACGCAGAATCTGCCAATATAGCTAAGTCCGAATTTCTTGCGACCATGAGTCATGAGCTCCGTACCCCACTGAATGCAGTTATCGGTTTTAATGAAATACTTCTGGATACAGAATTGAACGAAGAACAAATGCATTATGTACAGATCATTCAGAAAAGTGGAAAAGCATTACTTGATATTATCGAAGACGTACTGGATTTTTCAAAGATCGAAGCTGATAAGCTGGAGTTAGATGTATTGGACTTCGATCTTTTGGACCTGCTGGAAGATTTTACAGAAACCATGGCTCTGCGTGCACATAACAAGGGACTGGAACTGCTCTACGAGGTTGAACCGGATGTACCTTCACGGCTGTGCGGTGACCCCGGCAGACTACTTCAGATTCTGACCAATCTGGCTGGAAACGCAATAAAGTTCACTTCCCGGGGTGAGGTGACAATTCACGTCTCTGCGGAATCGAACGAAGATGAAAATGTCCTGATCCGATTTTCAGTGAAAGACACTGGGATCGGCATTCCAGAAGATAAGATCGAGATGATATTCCAGAAGTTCACACAAGTAGATGCCTCGAACACTCGTAGATTTGGAGGTACAGGCTTAGGTCTTGCAATATCCAAGCGACTGGCAGAAAAGATGGGAGGAGAGATAGGTGTGCTCAGTGAAGAAGGAGTAGGGTCTGAGTTCTGGTTTACAGCAAGACTGAAAAAGCAGTCCAAAGCAGAACCCGTAGACAAAACGGATCAAGCACATTTACCTCAAAAGAATGATAATAATCTACAGATCTTACTGGTTGAGGACGATAAGTTCAACCAGGAAGTAGCGCGGGCAATGCTAATTAAATTGGGTTTCAATGCCGATGTTGTTGCCAATGGGAAGGAAGCGATCAAAGCTCTTGAAACAGTTCCTTATGATTTAGTGTTCATGGATGTGCAGATGCCTGAAATGGATGGTATCGAGGCTACAAGGCAAATAAGGGATACAAGTTCTGCAGTTCTTGATCATAAAATACCTATCATTGCAATGACAGCACATGCTATTGAAGGTGAAAGAGAACTTTTTATTAGTGCTGGAATGGATGATTATGTTTCAAAACCAGTTACCTTAAAAAAACTCAGTGAATTAATGCGCAAGTGGAATGCTGCTATTCTGGAACATCGAGAAAAATCCGAAATTTGAACAAATAATATTGTATTGAACCATCACTAATCCCTCGTATCTGCCAGCATAAGCATAATTACCGAATAATTCAAGCTCGGTTAAAAAGTCTAAGGATTTCCATAGTCCAGCAACATTTTATGCTGAATGTCATCATAGATGTATAGGCGTCCATCCTGCAGTTTGATCTTATTTCGCCTTTTAAGATTAACTTTCGAGGTATCGAGTACTGCGAGAGATCTGCGTAAGGAAGTATTAATTAAACGATAGGGGCGAAAAATAAAATGCCCCTGGACAATGGAACGATCACTTTTTCCTGATGACCATTGCAGCAAGCACCGCTGCTACCAGTGTGATCAAAAAGAATGCATATCCTGCGCCTTTAGATCCTGCAACTGTGAATGCTCCATTACTGATAGTGGTCTGCTGTTCCACCAGTTCAAGATCAAAAACCGAGGCTTCTACCAGTGACAGAGGACTGGATGCACCTGTTTCACCCAGCACAGAGAAAGAGATGGTCGCTATCTCACCTTCTCCATTGATGCCGGAAGCATCCACAAGTGCAATGTTTACCTGGCCCGGATTTGCGAGATTCGATTCTATTATGGCATTTTTACCGAGGTCAGCAGTTTCCACACTGACAGCCTTAAGCACCGAGGCATCATATTTCAGCATTATGTCCATACTTCCGACATCTGTGGCCCCTTCAACCATAATGGGCACCTGGACAGTACTGCCCGGTGAACCTTGAATGTCCCCTATGCTTACAACCAAAGATGCACCTGATGCTACGGATATAAGACTTAGCAAGAGCAGAGCACATAGTATTTTTCTCATATTATTCCCTCCATTAATGGTTCGTTCATTTTACTGCCAGCTGCAAGATCATCCTTGCATCAAGTGACGTTATCTCTCCATCCTTATTCATGTCCATGAAGGATTGCTTATCCATCTTGCCCACTGACATCTGCAATGCTGCCAGGGCATCCATTGCTGAATATGTGCCATCACCATCAGCGTCCCCTGAACCTTCTGTTGCACTGATAACCTTGAACAGTCCGTCTTTAGCAGAGATCGTAACGGACTGCAGATCATCTGCATTGTTTGCAGAAACTCTGGAGATCTTCAGCGGAGAAGATGAACCCACTGCTCCGATCACATTGAACTTTACATAGGCTATTACACCATCGCCACCAAATCCCTGATTTGAAGCGAGGCTCACTTTAATGTCCCCTGCTACGATATTAGAGTCGAAGATGGCACTCTGGGTAAGCGGACCGTTCATAACTTCCTTTGCTTCCAGAACAGCCGGGTCGTATTGCAAAGTAAGGTCCATGTTTCCAATGTTACCGGCAACTCCTTGCAATGTAATGGGGATCTGCACAGTACTTCCCATAGGTGTCGTACGCGATTCGAATGTTATAGTCGCAACAGAAGATGGCGAAGATGGAATTGATGCACCGGTCCCGCCAGCGCCCTCACCCAGCAGTTCGACTGCATCCACTTCTTCCCAACCTGCTATTTTAGTGTGCAGGATAACATTGCTTACAGAATACTCGGTTTTGGGGAAAGTGATCTCGAACCAGCCGGGGCAAGCAGTGTTGTCTGTCCCGGTCCATACTGTATGGCTCTGACCCGAAGTATCCACAAGGTCCACCTGATATATGGATCCCGCATTATAGGTTTCATGGACACGTACACCTATAGCCTGGACAGGCGTTGCGAAAGACAAATTCAACCATTCCGGGTCCGAACCTGATGAGCGGGGGGCCCAGGCAGTATTGATATCTCCGCACTTATCGGTATTAGGCGCACCTGCGGCCTGGTTTGCCGACCAGCCAGAAGCGGAGTATTCACTGCTTGCAGTGACACCTGAAGCCCACTGTCTTGGAGAAACAGCCGAAGTAGTGGTGGATACAGTATCAGTAGATGTACCAGAAGTTGAAGACGGCACTGTGGTGGTATCAGTGTCCCCAATAAGCTCGACTGCATCTATCTCCTCCCAGCCTGCTATCTTAGTATGCAGGATAACACCATTCACCGCATATTCAGTTTTAGAGAAAGTGATCTCGAACCAGCCGGGACAAGCAGTGCTGTCTGTTCCGGTCCATACTGTATGGCTCTGACCCGAAGTATCCACAAGGTCTACACGGTATATGGATCCTGCATTATAGGTCTCATGGACACGAATGCCTGTAGCCATAACAGGCGTGGTGAACGACAACTTCAACCACTCCGGATCCGAACCTGATGAGCGGGGAGCCCAGGCAGTATTTACATCTCCGCACTTATCAGTATTGGGCGCACCTGTAGCCTGGTTTGCTGACCAACCAGAGGCAGAGTACTCGCTGCTTGCAGTGGCACCTGAAGCCCACTGACTCAGGTCGGCAGCTGAAGATAGTCCTACAGTCATTATCACAAAGGACAACACTATCAGAACATTGATAGAACTACTTAATTTGGGTTGCATTTGTACCTCCTCAATTAGAGACTATATAAGATCTTGAGTGCACATCACATTTTGATTCAAGCATATGCAAATGATATAAAGTGTAGAATATTTGTAGGCAATAGCTGAACTTTCAAGTAGTGTACCCCCGTTTTATAGTCTTTAATTAAATATTTGCCATATAAATATATAAAGATTCCTTTGGTCTATAATAGAGAATCAGAAGTTATTGAAGTGTTTCTTAATTTGTTAAAAGCCCATTGGGAAACAGAACCAACAAGAGAACCATAGAAATTTAAATTCGATCCGGGATCCAGAAAAGGAAAAAGTGAAGTAAAAATAAAAATTAGAAGAAATATTTTTATACTCGGGTAAATTCACTCTGCTTCTGGTATAAACTCACAATAACCCAGATCACCTGTTTTTGCATTAGCCTGCACCTCAGCAAGAGCCAACGGGTCATAACGTGGGACATCGGCAGTTCTGTACTTTGGGAAAACAAGGGAATATTCTTTCATGTAAGTCTTTCCATCGGGGCTGAGGGTGACCCGAAAAACGATCTCAGGTCTGTTGCCTTCCTTTACAAGATATGTGCTATTCATCATGACGTCTCCTCCAGTATTCTATCTATGACACGACATAGCACCTGCAAAGGTCAGAGATGAACTGACCTTTATTGCAGGCATCCTATCTCACGTCCATATATTAATACAAATTTAATGTATTTAAGTTAAATGGTTAGTTAAATAAGCATTACTGATAACATAATGTTTGCTTTTAAATAACACCCGATATTCTAATAACCTAGTACGCCAATTCTGCCTCATGACCCTTCTATCCAGGAAAGAACTAAGAGAAAGAATACTTGCAAAACCTCCACTGCTGCCACTAATGGAAAACATGATAGATATGGAGATGCAGCTCCAGCCCAATAGTGTAGAGATGACATTGCAACGTGTCGAAGTGATGGAAGGAGCCGGAGCTATTGATTTTGATAATTCCTGCAGAAAGCTGCCTCTGAGCAGACCTCTTGAATTCGATGACGATGGATGGGTGTATCTTCTTCCCGGAACTTACAAAGTGGTATTTAATGAAATAGTCAACATACCGAAAGACCTGGCCGCCATAGCACGACCCAGGTCCACAATGCTTCGATGTGGCGTGAACATAGGTACTGCCGTATGGGACTCGGGCTATAGGGGAAGAAGTGAATCTATGTTGCTGGTGCATAACCCTGAAGGTTTCAACGTGCGCAAGAATGCACGTATCATACAGCTGCTGTTCTACGAGCTGCATGCGGAAGTGGAAGAAGGATATAAAGGCCAATACCAGCATGAGAACATCTGAGCACATAGTTGCTACGTAAAGAATATGTATGTTCAATCAATTATAACAATTCATGAGCGAGATTGGTAAATCCGTACGGATGGAAAGGATATTCAACCGTAACACCGGGAAGACTATAATCATACCCATGGACCACGGCGTGGGTGCAGGACCGATCAGGGGCATAATAGACCTCCCAGCTACTGTGAACAAAGTTGCAGAGGGAGGGGCTAATGCAGTGCTTGGACATATGGGACTGCCCAGATATGGCCACAGAGGATATGGAAGAGATGTAGGACTTATAATTCACCTTTCTGCCTCTACATCCCTGGGACCGGACCCAAACCACAAGGTTTTGGTGACCACAGTGGAAGAAGCAATAAAGATCGGTGCAGATGCGGTTTCAGTACATATAAATGTAGGTGCTGATGACGAAGCACAGATGCTGAAGGATCTGGGGTTTGTTGCAAGGGCATGCGATGAATGGGGAATGCCGCTTATTGCCATGATGTATCCCAGAGGACCGAAGGTCACTTCGGAACATGATGTCATGTTCGTGAAGCATGCCGCACGCATTGGAGCTGAACTGGGAGCCGATATTGTCAAGACAAATTATACAGGAACTATAGAAACGTTCAAAGAAGTTGTTGAAGGATGTCCGGTGCCTGTTGTTATAGCTGGCGGGCCACAGATGGACACGGAGAGACAACTGCTTCAGATGGTATATGACTCCCTGCAGGCGGGAGGAAGTGGTGTTGCCATCGGAAGGAATGTATTCCAGTCCGAAGACCCGGTAAAACTTGTATCCCATATCTCAAAAATCGTTCATGATGGAATGACAGTAAAGGAAGTACTGGGAGAATAAAAACCACTTCACTTTTACTTTTTTACAATACATATACCAGATAGAGTTAACTCTATTCTCCAGTGGAAACAAAGGGGTTTTCTGCCAATGTGCACAGTATAGAGATTTAACATATCCACACAATAAAGTAAATAGTAATAAGAAAATAAGCTTTTTCAGAGGAGTAAAGCAAGGCCATTGATTTTTAAAAGACTCATTGAAATGATTGTTGGTGGTGGTACGATATGAAAATGCTTCTTTCGGCCTTGCCTATTCCCTTGTATATATGACCACGCATATAAGCTTTATGGACTTGAGTTCCTGTTTTATGAACATGTTTGGACAAGAAAAGTGATTATGACAACCTCGATAATGTTAAATCCAATGGGAATATCGATGTCCTATCATAGAATAACATTCATACGATTAATAATCACTGTTGAGGATCATTATGGATAGATATGAGCAGGTAATAGAACTGGCCAAACGCCGTGGATTCTTGTGGAACTCCTTCGAGCTGTATGGAGGAACAGCCGGATTCTATGATTACGGGCCTCTGGGAAGCACTTTAAAACGTAGAATAGAACAGATATGGAGAGAAATATACGTTATCCAGGAAGGGTTCATGGAGATCGAGTGCCCTACCATAGGAATTGAAGAGGTGTTTGTGGCATCAGGTCACGTTGGAGGTTTTTCGGATCCCCTTTGCGAATGTAAGCAATGTGGAGAAGCTTTCAGAGCAGATCACCTCATAAAGCACATCGTTGAAGAAGCAGATGGCCTTACAGATGAAGAGCTGGATAAGATCATTGCACAGAACGGCGTTAAATGTCCTGAATGCGGAGGAGATCTGGGGGATACTTACGAATTCAATCTCATGTTCAAGACCCAGATAGGCCCTGGAAATGGCAGGAAAGGATACCTAAGACCTGAAACTGCTCAGGGAATGTTCGTGGATTTCCTGAGACTTGCAAGATATTATCGTGACAAACTTCCCTTCGGTGCAACCCAGATAGGGAAATCATATCGTAACGAAATTTCACCAAGACAGGGAGTAATAAGGCTTCGGGAGTTCACTCAGGCTGAAGCTGAGATATTCATCGACCCAAGGGTCAAGACCCATCCCAACATACAAAGATTTGAAAATACGGCCCTGAACCTCTATTCTGATGCCGCCCAGGAAAAAGGCGTATCTGAGATCATGACGGTCAGGGAAGCAGTTGACAAAGGGACCATTGCACATGAGTTCCTTGCCTATCAGGTGGCACTGGTCAATCATTTCCTGCAGCGTGTTGGCATCGCCCCGGAAAAACTAAGGTTCAGGCAGCACAGGAAAGATGAAATGGCCCACTATGCCATTGACTGCTGGGATGCGGAGATCCTTACAGAAAGGTTCGGCTGGGTAGAAGTAGTGGGTATCGCTGACAGGACAGATTACGATCTTTCAGCCCATGCGAACATGAGCAAAACGGAGCTTTCCATCTACAGTGAATATGAACAGCCGCGTATGGTAGAAAAGTTCGTGGTCAAACCCAATATGGGAAAAATGGGACCGATGTTCAAAGGCAAGGCAAAGGTTGTTGCTGAAGCCCTCAAAGCCCTGCCGCAGGAAGCACTCGAAAAAGAAGAGATCAAAGTTTCAGTGGACGGAGAAGAATTCACTGTGCCCAGAGAGCTGGTGGAGTTCGTGCAAGAGACCATCAAGGTCAGCGGAGAGAACATAGTTCCACATGTGATAGAGCCTTCTTTCGGTATTGACAGGATACTCTATTCAGTGATGGAACATGCCTATGATGAAGAGATGGTCCCTGCCAAAGAGTCTGTAGGAGATACCGAAGATGAAGCAAGGATTGTGCTGAGGTTCAAGAAAGAAGTATCTCCCATTAAGGTGGCAGTGTTGCCTTTATTAACCAGGCGGGAACTCATAGAGCCTTCAAAAGAGATCGCTGCCAGATTCAGAGAAAAAGGCCTTCTGGTTGCTTATGACGATTCTGGGACCATTGGTCGCCGCTACAGGCGTAACGATGAGATAGGTACTCCCTATTGTGTCACTATTGACTACGATACGCTGGAAGATGGTACAGTGACAATAAGGGACAGGGACAATATGCAGCAGGTAAGAG